>CACXGM010000037.1 GCA_902767075.1 uncultured Lachnospiraceae bacterium | reverse complement strand
CTTGGCAGATACCGCAAGGGCGACAATAAAACGCTTATACCGGTATGGGTGTATATCATGCCCCTTGCGGCGGGACTGATCGTACCTTTTGTACTCGGCGGGATATCACTCACGAGTATAGGATTTGCCATGTCCTTACTGTTCACACATTTGGGCAGTGCCTCAGAGATCACTGACAGTATAGAAAAGAGAGGTGAGAAGGCATGAGCGAGGTTGGATATATTTCATTGTATTCAAATACTGTGGCGATAATGCTCTGCATCGGAGTGTTTGTCCTTGTATGGAAGTTTAACTTTAAGGATAAAGTGGAAAAAAGGATATTGCTGGGCATTCTTGCCAATATTTCGGTTATAGCGGTTTTTTATATCCTTTGTTCACTGAGAGACAATTCTGTCTTCCCGTGCAGCAGGATCGGTGCGATGTTTATGGAGACAGGTCTGGAAATGCTGATCAATCTGTTTGCGGTGATCTGGTTTCTCTACACTGATTACAGGATATTTCACAGTCTCTTTCACATCAAAAGAAATATCGTTCTTTTCACTGTGCCCTTCATCCTCGTCATGATCATGAACCTGGTCAACATCCCTACGGCGTTTATGTTTGATTATGATATGAATGAGCATGTGACCGTGGAAAAGACGTTTTATGTGATCGCGGATGTCATAAGACTCGGGTATTTCTTTACATCGATAATCGTTCTGGCTGTCAGAAAGAGGAAGGACGAGAAGATGAAGTTTTTCTCCATCAGAGCCTTTATCGTACCTTTGACATTTTACATCCTGCTTTATTATTTCACGGATTATAATACGGTTTCGCTGGGGCTTGCCATCGGTATTACACTGATCTATGCCGGAATGGTCAACGAGAAATGCTATCAGGACAGTGAGACAGGCTTTTATAACAGACTGTATCTGGATTATCTTAAAAAGCGTATTCACGATAACAAGTACGACCTCAGAAGCATAGCGGAGTTTGCTGTATCGGAGAAGGATATGGCGAAGATGGCACCTGTCATATCAAAGCAGCTTCCGGAAGCCTGCTTTGCCATAAGATACGGAAAGGATAAGATAATCGTTCTTTCCCAGGTTAAGGACAGGGGACCGCTTTCGATGCTCACGGAGGATGTACAGATGGCCGTGGAGACAGCAGGCGGCAGTACGGAAACAGGGTTTAAGCTGAAAAAGAAAAATGAAACAGCAGAGAGCTTTTTAGATAATTATTTGAATGCTGATTGATCAACTGCCTTTATTGAGGAAGACATAATGGAATTTATCGAGATAACTAGTGACAATGCTGAAGATTTTTCCGCCTATATTGATGAGGATATGGCAGAAAACCTTGACCGTACCTTTTTCCGCAGTATCGGAGCCCTTGAAGGTGATACCCCCGTGGGTGCAATTGTCTATGAACTAAAGGACAGTGAGAACGAGGAAGATACAAAAAGCAGGATCAGGGTGCTTTGCGGAGATAATGACGACATAAAGTGTGGTCTTCTGGAGGAATACAAAAAGGAGCTTTCGGAGGATGAAGTCCTTGAAAGCTTTTTTGAGAGCGGTGATGAACTGCTGGCCGGTATCCTTGAGGGAAACGGGTTTTCCTGCGCTCAGACAGAAGGAGAGGAAATTGAAGTATCAATTGATGATATAAAAAAACTGATATCCATCTTTAAGATAACCCGCTTTCCCGAATATATACAGAGTATATCCGGTCTAAGTGTATTGCAGTACCGGACCTTTATAAAGAACTGTCTCTTTAAAGGAAAGCACGGAATATGCGAGGATCTTGCATATCTTCCCAAAACCTGGTTTGAACAGGATGTATCTTCCTGTGTGCTGATCGATGATAAGGTGGACGGAGTACTGCTCATGAAAAAGACGCCGTCGGGAAGACTCGTTGCCCAGTTATATGTGGATATCGGGCCCGACAGTAAAAAGAATCTTATACTGCTTCTGGCATATACCTGCGTAAAGACTGTTGAGCTTTATCCTGAGGATACAAAGGTCATCATACGCCGTCATAACGACAGTGTAAGAAAGCTTACGGACAAGCTGGTTGCCGGCCGTAAAGGCGATACTGTATTCGTCGGAACAAGGCGAGAGGATTAAAAAAAGGGGAGAACCAATGGTTATATTTATTATTCTGGGTGCGGTGATCCTGCTGGCGCTGATCTTTACTGTGGTCATTTCAGTTATGCTGTCGAGGATGGTCGCATGGCCTCATCGGATATCCCTTCCCGATGAGATCAAATATGAGAAAGAGAAGGGTATGTGGAAGAATTTCGATTCGATTTCGAAAGAAGAGTATGTTCTGGATTCCTTCGACGGATACGAGCTTCACATGATCTATGTTCCTGCAGTTGAAAAATCGGATAAATATGTTATCATATCCCACGGATATAGCGGATGCAGGCTGGGCAGTGTGAAATACCTGCATATTTTTCGTGATCTGGGCTTTAATGCGATCATGTATGATGACCGCGGTCACGGAGAGAATAAGAGAGTGGCCTGCACTATGGGCTTTAAGGAGAGCCGCGATCTGATGACGGTCATTTCCCATGTCTATGAAAGATTCGGCGAGAATATAACCCTGGGTCTTCACGGAGAATCCATGGGATCCGCGCTGTCAAACAATGCACTTCAGTATTCGCCACGCATCAGGTTTATCGTGAGCGATTGCGGATACAATGATCTCGGAAAGCTTTTTGCATATCTTGTAAAGAAAAATATGCATCTTCCGAAGATCTTTGCGAAGACTGCTTCCGTTGCAAACAGGGTTTTTTACGGATATTACTTCCATCAGGTCAGCCCCATAAAGTATATCGGTGAAAACGAGATCCCTATCTGTTTCTTCCACGGGGAGGATGATGATTTCATCCCCTGTGAGCACGCAAAAGAAATGCACGAAGCCAACAAGGGATATTCGGAACTTCATCTTGTGCCCGGTGCGGGACATGCTATGTGTGTGATCACGGATGAGAAAGCATATGCCCAAAATGTCAAGGCGTTCCTTGAGAAAATAGGGATATTAAATGCGTAAATGCATTGGATATTTTAGATTTTTATGTAGTTGTCAGGAGAGTTTTTAAAGAATGTTCGCAGACGAAAATGTTATTAAAGTTAAGCATGAGATCCTGTATGAGGTAGCCAAGCTGGCCTTTGCGGGAGAACTGGAGGAAAAGAAGGGAGACCTGCCCTACAAGCTCCACAAAGGGCCCAAGCCCCAATACAGATGCTGTATATACAGAGAGAGGGAGATTGCAAGAGAAAGGATCGAGCTGGCAATCGGCAGGACTCTTACCGGAAACAGCGAAAAAAATATAATCCAGGTTATCAGATCTGCCTGTGAGGACTGTCCTATTTCCAGTTATACCGTCACCGAGAACTGCCAGAACTGTATGGGCAAGGCATGTGTGAATGCTTGTAAATTTGGTGCGGTGGAGCCCGGCCGTGACCGGTCCCACATTGATGCCCAGAAGTGCAAGGAGTGCGGAAGATGTGCCGAGGCCTGCCCCTATAACGCAATAGCCCATCTTGTAAGACCTTGTAAAAACGCATGTCCCGTCGGTGCCATAAGCTACGACGAGGACGGAATATCCGTTATTGATGAGAGCAAGTGCATACGCTGCGGAAAATGTATCCACAGCTGTCCTTTCGGCGCCATCGGATCCAAGACATTTATCGTGCCTGTAATAGAGGCGCTCAAATCGGACAAAAAGGTATATGCCATTGTTGCTCCGGCATCGGAGGGAATGTTCGGTCCGGACAGAGGATATGCAAGCTGGGTCAAGGCCATGAAGGCTATAGGCTTCGACGGCTTTTATGAAGTGGGGCTGGGAGCCGACATGACTGCATACGCTGAGGCAAAGGAGTGGCTCGAAGCTGTAAAAAATAATGAAAAGAAGGTGACAAGCTGCTGTCCTGCTTTTGTTAATTTCGTAAAGAGACATTTCTCCGATCTGGAAGGGCTCATTTCAGAGACGGTAAGTCCTATGTGCGCAACATCCAGAATGATAAAGCGCGAGGATCCGGATGCGGTTGTGGTATTCATCGGACCTTGCATCGCAAAGAAGTCGGAGATAGTTGACGAGAATATAGAAGGAAATGCGGATTATGTTCTTACCTACAGCGAGATACGTGCTATAATGCGCGCTAAGGATGTAAGACTTGAGCCCTGCGACGACAATTACGATCAGCAGGCTTCGGTTTTCGGAAAGCGTTTCGGAAATGCCGGCGGAGTGACTGCCGCTGTTTTGGAGAGCATGAAGGAACAGGGCTGCGAAGAACTTCCACAGGTTTACAAGGCAGACGGAGTATTGGAGTGCAAGAAAGCGCTTCTTCTCATGAAGGCCGGTAAACTTCCGGAGAATTTCATAGAAGGTATGATCTGCGAGGGCGGGTGCGTCGGAGGACCCAGTGCGTACAGTAAAGAGGTCGCCGCAAAGAAATGCAGAGATGAGCTGATCGCCAAAGCGGACGATCGTAAGATCAAAGGAAATCTGGATAACTTTGACTTAAATTCCGTCAATATGGGAAGAGAATGATCGTTCATTATGAACGTTTATTAAATGAAAAGAAAGAAGGAACTATAAGATGAAGAATGTCTTTGCAAAAAGAATTGCAGTCATTTGTTCAGCGGTTCTGGCAGGAGCGATGCTGCTTGCGGGATGTGGAGCAAAGAAGGATGATACGGCAGTGAGAGTGGGAGCCATGAGCGGTCCCACAGCCATGAGTATGGTAAAGATCATGGATGATGCGGAGAACGGAAAGGCATCAAACAATTATGAGTTTTCGGAGCTGGCTACGGATGCTTCCGCATTTGTAGCACCACTTACAAAGGGCGAGCTCGATATAGCCTGCATCCCTTCAAATCTTGCTTCTGTTATATATAACAAGACGGAGGGTGGTATCAAGGTGCTGGCTACCTGTAATCTGGGTGTCCTCAACGTAGTTGAAAGAGGAGACAGTATAAGCGCGATATCGGATCTGTCCGGAAAGACCGTATATATGACCGGTCAGGGCGCAGTTCCCGAGTATACGGTAAGATATCTGGTATCACAGAGCGGACTAGATTTTGACAATGATCTTTCGGTTATATGGTGTGCAGATACAACAGAAGCTCTGTCATATATAAACGCAGATGAGAATGCGGTGGCAGTCCTTCCCCAGCCCTTTGTGACAGCTGCCTGTGCCCAGGTGGAGGGCCTTCGCATTGCTCTTGATCTTAACAGTGAGTGGAACGCTCTTAACAACGGATGCAATATTGTTACCGGTGTTGTTGTGGCAAGAAAAGAGTTTATTGATGCTCATCCTCAGATCATAAAGGACTTTATCAAGGAGTATGAAGTATCCATTGGTTACACACAGAGCAATACCGAGGATGCCGCTGCCCTGATCGAAAAGTATGGCATTGTGGCGAAGGCACCCATTGCGCAGAAGGCACTTCCCGGATGCAATCTTACCTTCAAGTCCGGCAGTGAAATGAAGGATACTCTGGGCGGATATCTTTCGATCCTCTTTGAGCAGAATCCGGCAAGCGTGGGAGGAAGCCTTCCCGGAGATGATTTCTATTATGCTGATTGATCTGTCATAAAGGTGGATGTTTAATTTGCAGGATAAAAAAGACGGAAAAAAGAATTACCAAAAGTATTTATGGCGCCCGGCAGCAGTGCTTGGCGCACTTTTGGTATGGCAGCTGGTATCTTTACTTGTAAACAGCAAGATACTGCTGGTGGGACCCGTGGAGGTATTCCTAAGACTCCTCACCATATGGAGGGGCAGGGAATTCTGGACATCGATCTTGTTCAGTCTGACGCACATATTCGGGGGATTCGCCGCCGGGTTTGTTTTGGGACTTTTTTTTGCCTGTCTTGCCTACAGGTTTAAAGCGTTTAAGATCATTCTATGGCCATGGATGGCGACGGTTAAGTCGGTACCCGTGGCTTCTTTTGTTGTGATATGCCTGATCTGGCTGTCACCGGCTAATCTTTCTGTTTTTATTTCCTTTTTGATCGTTTTGCCCATCGTTTATCAGAATACGCTTACTGCCATGGAGGGGCTTGATCCCGCCCTGACGGACCTTGCAAATATGGAGAAGCTTTCATATCCCAGAAGGCTTTTATATATCTTTTTCCCTAATATCACGGACCAGCTTGTGTCCACAGTGTCACTTACCGCGGGCGTAGCCTGGAAGGCGGGCATCGCAGCAGAGGTCATCGGCACTCCCCACGGATCCATAGGAAGGCAGCTCTATTTATCTAAGATCTACCTTGCAACGGATGATCTTCTGGCTTGGACGGTGATAATAGTACTGCTGAGCGTGGGATTTGAAAAACTCTTTGTTTTTCTGATAAAGAAGGGCTTTGAATTGAAGGCAAAATGATTGAGATAATACCAAAATCATGTTAGGATAAAGTGTTAGGATATAAGCATAATCTATTACAAAATATTGAGATACAAATTTATAGAAACGGAGAAGTAAGAGAAAAATGAAAGACTATTCAATCGGAACCAATTGTGTGCAGGCAGGGTATCGCCCCGGAAACGGAGAACCGAGACAGGTTCCAATCATTCAGTCCACCACATTTAAATATGATACCAGCGAGGATATGGGAAAGCTTTTTGATCTGGAGGCCAGCGGATATTTCTATACCAGACTTCAGAATCCCACCAACGACCACGTGGCTGCAAAGATTGCTGATCTCGAGGGCGGAACTGCGGCAATGCTCACATCTTCCGGTCAGGCTGCAAACTTTTTTGCACTGTTTAATATCTGTGAGTGCGGCAGCCATATAGTCGCATCTTCTTCAATCTACGGCGGAACCTTTAACCTTATTGCCGTGACCATGGCAAAGATGGGTATCGAGGTGACATTTGTCAGCCCCACAGCTTCCGAGGAAGAGCTTAATGCTGCATTTAAGGAAAACACCAGGGCAATGTTTGGCGAGACCATAGCAAATCCCGCACTCACCGTTCTGGATATAGAGAAGTTTGCAAAGGCGGCACATGCACACGGAGTTCCGCTTATAGTTGACAACACCTTCCCTACTCCCGTTAACTGCAGACCCATCGAGTGGGGTGCGGATATCGTCACCCATTCCACCACCAAATATATGGACGGCCACGGAGCTGGCGTGGGCGGTGCTATCGTTGATTCCGGAAAGTTTGACTGGATGGCACATGCGGACAAATTCCCGGGACTTTGCACTCCCGATGAGTCCTACCACGGAATCGTCTACGCTGAGAAATTCGGAAAAGAGGGCGCGTTCATCACCAAGGCTACCTCACAGCTCATGAGAGACTTTGGATCCATCCAGTCCCCCCAGAATGCTTTTATATTGAATTTGGGACTTGAGTCACTTCATGTTCGCATGCCCCGCCATGTGGAAAACGGACAGGCTGTTGCGGAATTCTTGGAAAAGCACCCCAAGATCACCAAGGTAAACTACAGCGGGCTTAAGTCAGATCCATATTACGAGCTGGCTCAGAAGTATCTTCCCAACGGCGGATGCGGTGTCGTATCCTTTGAGATCAAGGGCGGAAGAGATGCGGCTCAGAAGTTTATGAAGGCTCTGAAGCTGGCAGCCATCGAGACCCATGTTGCAGATGCCAGAACATGCTGCTTAAATCCTGCCACATCAACTCACAGACAGATGAGCGATGAACAGCTCGCGGCAGCAGGTATCCCCGCAGGCCTTGTGAGAATGTCCTGCGGCCTTGAGGATAAAAAGGATCTTATTGCCGACATCGCGCAGGCACTGGAGAACGTATAAAAGTAATACCTTCTTTTTGAGGAAGGCGGCGCGAAGCAATGAGTGAGGGGAACACAGAAAGGAACACTATGATAGATATAAACAAACTTGCAGATCCGGAGTTTTTTGAGGAGAATAAGCTTCCCGCGCATTCAGACCATAAGATATGTGAAAAATGCGCAGGCCTTCAAAAGACCTCTCTGAACGGTCTGTGGAAATTTAAATACGCGAGAAACTTAGAGGAGGTTTCCGGCGGATTCTATGCAGAGGATTATGACTGCAGCACCTGGGAGGACATCAGAGTTCCCGCACACCTTCAGATGGAAGGGTACGATAAGCCCCAGTATGTAAATGTGCAGTATCCCTGGTCCGGACATGAAGAGTGCGAACCCGGGGAGATTCCGGAGGCTTTTAATCCTGTCGGAAGTTATGTAAAACTGGTCGAACTTAAGGAAGTTAAGCCGGAGGATACATTTATTCTCTCCTTTGAGGGCGTAGAGAGTGCCTTTGCACTGTGGGTTAACGGAGAATATGCAGGCTACAGTGAAGGGTCATTTTTGCCGGCGGAATTCGATATCACAGCCCTTGTGAAAACAGGTGTGAACAAGATCGCAGTCGCAGTATTTAAATGGAGTGCATCCAGCTGGTGCGAAGATCAGGATTTCTTTAGGTTCTCAGGCATTTTCAGGGATGTGAACCTCTACAGATATACCAAAGCATATGTGGAAGATTTAAAGATTGTCTGCGACCTTGCCGATGATTACAGAAGCGGAATGGTTAATGTTTCTCTTTCCGCCACCGGAAGCCTTTCCGGTAAATTGCAGCTGATCAAACTTGGCAGGACCGATCTTGGAATGCCTTCCGAAAAGTTCCCCGCATATTTTTCTTCCGAATACGGAGAAGAGGGTGAGGGCGAAGTCATCTACTCTCAGGATGCAGAGCTTAAAGAGGGAGAAAACAGCTTCGAGATCAAGGTGGAGGATCCCCTTCTTTGGAGCGCGGAAGCTCCCAATCTGTACAGGATCAAGGTCTGCGGCGTATCCACACTCTTTGGATTCAGAAAGTTTGAGATCAAAGACGGTGTAATGTATATAAACGGAAAACGCATTATATTCAAGGGCGTGAACCGTCACGAATTCTCCGGAAAGCAGGGAAGAGTGCCCGATCTTGAGGAACTCTGGACCGATATTGTGACCATGAAGCGCTACAATATCAATGCCATCAGAACCTGTCATTATCCTGACAATTCACCAATTTACGAACTCTGTGACAGACTGGGTCTCTATATGATCGCCGAGACCGATCTGGAGACTCACGGAATCTGGACTCCCATTCTCTGGGGCGGAAAGGATATTGAAAAGGCCATTCCAGGAAACAATCCCAAGTGGAAGGAAATGGTGGTGGACCGTGCCCGCAGAATGTATGAGAGGGATAAGAACCATCCCGCGATCCTTTTGTGGTCCTGCGGAAATGAGTCTTTTGGCGGAACCAATATCAAGGCTATGGCTGACTTTTTCAGAAGCGTTGATAAGACCCGCTTTGTCCACTATGAGGGAGTTTTCAACGACAGGCGCGTGGACGGTATCAGCGACGTTGAGAGCCAGATGTATACACCCGTTAACGGTATAAAGGCCTTCCTTGAAAAGGACAGCTCCAAGCCCTTTATCATGTGCGAATACATGCATGCCATGGGTAATTCCTGCGGTGCTATGCACAAATATACTGACCTGGCAGAGACAGAACCCCATTTCCAGGGCGGCTTTATCTGGGATTATATAGATCAATCCATCAATGCAACCGACCGTTACGGTGTGAAATATCAGAAGTACGGCGGAGATTTCGACGACAGACCTTCGGACTATCAGTTCAGCGGAAACGGTATCGTCTACGGCGGAAGCAGAAAGCCTTCTCCCAAGATGCAGGAGGTGAAATTCAATTACCGCAGTTTCAAGCTGGATTTTGATTTTACGGATGAGAAATCCTTTGCAGCAGGTGATGGCACCGGTAACACCACTCAGACATATGCAAATCTTATAGTTCAGAATCATTCGCTCTTTACAGACCTTTCCGAATATGAGTGCGTAGTGGAGGTCCTGAAGGACGGAGTGAGAGTGGCTGACAGGATAGTGGAGGTCAGTGCTAAGCCCGGCGAAGAGTCGAGATATGAAAAAGCGATAAAGATACCCGCAGGAGTCGGGGAGTATGTTGTCACAGCAGCCCTTTATACAAAGAATTGCTATGTATGGGCCGAGAGAGGACATGAGGTTTCCTTTGGCCAGGCTGTGGTTCCTGCCTTTGCAAAGCCCACATATATCAAGACAGAAACTTCAGAGATCATTTCCGGAAAGGGTGCTTTTATAAAGCGTCCCGATACATTGCAGATCGTTTATACCGAGTATAACCTGGGAGTTAAGGGAGAGCATTTTTCTGCCATATTCAACTACGGAGATGCGGGAATGCAGTCCTATACCTACGGCGGAAAGGAACTTTTCAAAGCACCCCCCAGACCGAATTTCTGGAGAGCTCCCATCGATAATGATACCGGAAATCAGATGCAGATGCGCTACGCACAGTGGAAGACTGCCAGCATGTATCAAAAGAATGCTGCACCGGATGAAGGGAAGAACAATCCTGAAGTTAAGCAGAATGCGGACAGTGTGGAAGTTACTTACAAGATCAGATTTGCTACTGTCCCGGAAAGCTTAGCATATCTGAAATATACCGTGTACGGAAACGGAGCGGTAAAGGTCAACTTAAGTTACGATCCCATTAAGGAGCTTAATGATATGCCGGAGTTTGGCGTGATCTTTAAGCTGGATGCGGATTACGATACTCTTAAATGGTACGGAAGAGGCCCCGAAGAATGTTATAGTGACAGGCAGCAGGGCGCAAGACTCGGACTTTTTGAGGGAGCGGTCAAGGATCAGATGTCCGCATATATGATCCCACAGGAGTGTGGCTATCACACCGATGTAAGATTTGCCACCGTCACCGATGAGAGAGGAAGGGGACTTATGTTTGCGGGAACAGGTTCATCCTCAGGCGATGAGGGAACTATCGGTTTCTCTGCACTTCCTTATTCGCCCCACGAGATGGAAAATGCGATGCATCCCAATGAACTTCCGCCCATCCATTACACATATATCCGCGCCGACAAAGGTCAGATGGGTGTGGGCGGTGATGACAGCTGGGGCGCACGTGTTCATCCCGAATACCTCTTGGATGTAAGCAAAAAGGTTGAATTTGAATTTGTTTTCAAAGGAATCTGAGGTAAAACTTAGCTCCGATCTGTCGAAGGGAGATTAAAGGTGAAGATACAGGATTCAAAAAAAGGTTCCGGAAGGTTTTCCTTTAAGAGCATACTTGGAAAAAGGTATGTTTCTGCGATTTTGATATGCCTTGCCGGAGTGGCTGTGAATCTTATACTGGGGGATACCGCAACTCAGTTAAAGCTCCCGCTTTATTTGGATACCATAGGAACCATAGTGGTTGCAGCCATGGGCGGATTTTTGCCGGGCGTGGTAGTGGGCTTTTTGACAAATCTGGTCAGGGCTTTGATCGAATCCACCTCTATGTACTATGGCGTGCTCAATATGCTTGTAGCCTTTTTAACCGCCCTTTTTGCGAAAAAAGGATGGTTTAAAAAGGTGTGGGGAGTGATCCTTGCCATTCTGGTCTTCACCGTACTGGGCGGTTTCGTTGCCGCTGTCATTCCCTGGTTTATGGAAGGCATCAGCTTTGAAGAAGGATCCCTGGGTGCTTATCTGTACGGAACAGGTTATTTCAGTCCCGAGTGGGCTCTGATCCTTTCGTCCATTATGAAAGATCTTCCCGACAAGGCGATATGCGTGCTCATATCCTTTGGAATACTTCGCTTGATACCGGGCAAGTATCACAAGCTTGCCCGCTTTGAGAGCTATCATCAGAGACCTCTTTCCGAAAAGGAAAAGGAAGAACTCGCAAGAGTGAGGAAAAATAAAAAATACAGTCGCGTAATGTCTCTCAGGACGAAGATCCTGATCATCATGAGTACTTCTCTGGCAATCATTGCCCTTATAGCGACTGTGATCGGTATGGTCGTTTATCGAAAAACATCCATCAAAGATCATACAAGGCTTGCACAGAGCACCGCAAAAATGGTAGCCAGAGTTCTGGACGGCGATAAGATAGATACCTATCTGCTGGAAGGCGGTACATCTGAAAGCTATAAGGAAGATGAGAAACTTCTGGCTGATATTCTCTACGGATCTCCCGATATTTTATACCTGTATGTATACAAAATAATGGAAGACGGCTGCCATGTCGTCTTCGATATAGACACCGAAGATGCCGATGCCGGTGAAGTGGGCAGCGTCATTCCCTTTGATGAAGGATTTGCTGATTATATCGACGATCTGCTGGCGGGAAGAGAGGTCGATCCCATCATAACAAATGATTCCTGGGGCTATCTTTTGACCGCATATGCTCCGGTTTACAATTCAGCAGGAAGATGTGTCTGCTATGTGGGCGCGGACGTGGATATGGGAATGTTTGCACAGATGCAGAGAAGCTTTATCGTCGAGATGTTCTCAGTGTTTATCGGCTTTTTTGTTCTGGTCAATGTATTTGTGGTCTGGCTGGCGGATTACCAGCTGGTAATACCGGTAAACTCGATCTCCAGGTATCTGGAACAGCTGGCCCATGCTGCGGACAGCCAGGATGAACTGGATGAAGACGTAAAGGAATTCAGGGATCTTGACATACGCACAGGTGATGAGCTTGAACAATTGTTTAATTCCATCAGCGGAATGATGGTAAACCAGTCCGAGCAGCTTAGGAGCATAAGACGCCTTTCCGATTCAACTGCAAAGATGCAGGACGGCCTCATTATCACAATGGCAGACATGGTGGAAAACAGAGACTCGGACACCGGAGCGCACATTCAGAAAACGGCGGCTTATGTCAAGATAATCGTCGAGGGCTTAAAAAAGAATGGATACTATCCGGAAAAGATAACACCAAAGTTTATCTCTGACGTAGTCAGATCCGCACCCCTTCATGATGTGGGAAAGATCCATATTTCCGATACGATATTAAATAAAAAGGGACCGCTGGATCCCGATGAATATGATGAAATGAAAAAGCATACCACCTTCGGAAAGGAAATCCTCGAGAAGGCGATCAATACAGTAAAAGGCGGAAACTATCTGAAAGAGGCCAGAAATATGGCTGCGTACCACCATGAAAGGTGGGATGGAAAGGGGTATCCCGAGGGACTTCACGGCGAAGTCATCCCCCTTTCGGCCCGTATCATGGCTGTTGCGGATGTATTTGATGCACTTACATCACCCCGTGTTTACAAGCCTGCCTTTCCCCTGGAAGAGGCCTTGAAAATAATAAATGACGGAAAGGGAACCCAATTCGACCCCAAGTGTGTGGAAGTATTGATGGATTCGCTTCCGGAGGTTCAGGTCATACTCAGAAAGTATTCAAAGAGTAAATAGAGAGGTAGTCCATGTTTAAGTATTTCGGAAGAATAAAATATGCGACTTGTGTTTTGATGTCCTTGGCCCTTGTCCTGGGCCCCTTTGCGGGGAAAATGGATAGCTATGCCGAAGAGACCGGGCACGCCGGCGGAGGGTATGCCGCTACCGGACAGCTTTCGGATATGGGCTATACCAGCGAAGTATATGATGCGTCCAGTGGACTTCCGACCTCTGACGCCAATTATATACTGGGGGCAAAGAACGGTTATGTCTGGATAGGTGGATACAGCGGGATCATCAGATATGACGGTACCAGGTTCGAAAGGCTGGATACAAGTAACGGTCTTACCAGCGGCAGAGGCCTTTTTGAGGATAGCAGGGGACGGATCTGGGTGGCCACAAATGATAACGGTGTGGTGGTCATCGACGGAAACAGAAGCACTCATCTTACATACAAGGAAGGACTTCCTGCCTCTTCCATAAGGGTGTTCGCCGAGGACAGATCCGGGAACATTTTCGTGGGAACTACAGCCGGAGTGTGCTATATTGATGAACTGCTTCATGTAAACAATATCAGCAATTCACTGATCGACAATGAGAGAATACTAAAGCTTGAAGCGGACAGTGAGGGAATTGTTTACGGATATGCCTCAAACGGTGTTATATTCAGTATTGAGAACTGCAAATACAAAGATGTATACAGAAGCGATGATCTGGGAACCGGTTTTTTGACCACCATCCTTCCGGATCCGGAAAACCCCGGATATGTATATCTCGGTACCGAGGAGAACAGGCTTTATTACGGACGATTCGGCGAAAAGGCCGCATATATGAAAAAGATAGATATCGATCCTATCTATAATGTTCACTGGCTTTCCTATGATTGCGGAAAGGTATGGATATCCTCCACAACTATGCTTGGATATCTGGATGATGATCAGGATGTAAAGCTACTTGACAATCTTCCCATGGACAGCGCCATAGAGATGCAGACTTCCGATTATCAGGGAAACATCTGGGTGGCATCCTCAACTCAGGGTGTAATGAAGATCGTGGCGAATTCCTTTACCGACTTAAATGATGCTCTCTCGATCCGCGAGGATGTTACAAATGCCACCTGTGTCAGTGACGGAAAGCTTTTTATCGGAACAGATAAGGGACTGTGTGTCGTGGACCATCAGGGACAGCCTATGGATGATGAACTGGTGGAATATATAGGTAATGCCAGAATACGATCCATTACAGCCGATGAGGAGGGAAATGTCTGGATCGCTGTATTCAATAATGATCTCGGGCTGGTATGCTATACAAAGGACGGAAAGATAAAAAGCTATACTACAGCGGAAGGAATGCCCGGAAACAAAGCAAGATGCAGTATAGTGGGAAAAGACGGTTCTATTATAGTGGGGACCAATGACGGACTGGCGATCATCAAGGATGGAAAGGTGATCAAAAGAATAGGTGAAGCGGAAGGCTTAAAGAATACTGTGCTTTTGACCGTGGCAGAGGGAGACAACGGGGAGATATATGCCGGAAGTGACGGGGATGGTATATATGTCATCAAGGATGGCAGAATAAACAGGATCTCCAGAGATGACGGACTGAACAGTGATGTTGTCATGAGAATAAAAAAAGACGACAAAAACGGTGTGTTCTGGATCGTTACATCAAACTCTATACAGTACATAAGAGATGGGATAATACATCAGGTTTCATCCTTCCCCTATAACAATAATTATGACCTGATCTTTGATAATAATGACAATATTTGGATCATATCATCCTACGGGATATTTACCGTAAGAGTTCAGGATATGCTGAACGACACCGTAAATGATTACAAGCTCTACACTCTGGCAAACGGACTTACCAGCACTCCCACCTCCAATTCCTACAGTCAGGCAGACTCTGAAGGAAATCTCTATCTTTGCTGCAGGGACGGAGTGTGCAAGGTGAATCTTTACAGCTTCAAAGAGGAAAAGATCGATGTAAAAACAGACATCAGTTCCATATATTACGGTGAAACCAAGATAGAGCCCGACCAAAACGGAGTGTATACCATCCCTTCAGAGGATGCACGTATCAGGATAACAGCTTCGATACTTGATTACACTTTGGCTAATCCCACAGTACGAGTATTTCTTGAGGGCAGAGAAAACGAGGGCCTTACTGCGACCAGAGAAAAGCTTGCTCCTCTTGAATATACGGGATTAAAATACGGCAATTACACCCTTCATATCCAGGTACTGGACAACAGCGGAGAGGTGCTTTTGGATGACGGATACAAAATAGTTAAGCAGCCCAGACTTACTGAGCTTTTGATCTTCAGGATTCTTTTGTTTGTGCTGGTGGCACTCCTTGCCGCATTTATAGTATGGCGTATCATGAAGACTACCATCATATCAAAGCAGTATGATGCCATACGTCAGGCAAAGGAAGATGCGGAACGCGCAAATACCGCAAAATCCAGATTCCTGGCCAATATGTCCCATGAGATACGTACTCCCATCAATACTATAATGGGAATGAACGAGCTGGCATTAAGAGAGGATGCAACAGGTGTACCCAAAGGTTATTTCATGTCCATGATGAATTATTCCTTTGATATCAGAAATGCCACCGAGACTCTTTTAGGACTCATCAATGACCTTCTTGATATGTCAAAGATCGAATCCGGAAAGATGCATATTGTCGAGCAGGAATATGATACCGTGGATATGCTTCGTTCCATCGTGTCAATGATAAGAGTCAGGAGCAACGAGAAGGAACTGGTCTTTGATGTGGTGATCGATGAGATCCTGCCGAAAAGACTTTACGGCGATGTGGGAAAGATCAAACAGGTTGTCTTAAACCTTTTGACCAACGCAGTTAAATATACCGAGCACGGAGGCTTCTGCCTCAGCGTATATATGGAGGAGAGGGAGGATGACAGTGCGGTCATCAAATTCTCCGTAAAGGATACCGGTATAGGCGTAAAGCCCGAGGATATGGAGAAGCTCTTTACCGCATATGAAAGACTGGACGAAGAAAAGAACAGCGGTATCCAGGGTACCGGACTGGGACTTGATATATCAAGAAGATTTGCGGAACTCATGGGAGGAACTCTCATCTGTGAGAGTGAGTACGGAAAGGGCTCGGAATTCATACTGACCGTGACACAGAAAATCGTGGACAGCACTCCCTTAGGAGCCTTTATCGAGCATGATGAATCGGCTGCGAAAGGTCCCTATGTTCCTCAATTTGTGGCACCCTCTGCGGATATTCTGGTGGTTGATGACAACCCTATGAACCTGAACGTTATCAAGGGACTTTTGAAGGCAACAAAGATGTTTATCACCACGGTAACCAGCGGTGAGGAATGTCTGAAGGTGGTGAGTGAGACAGATTTCAATGTTGTCTTTCTTGATCATATGATGCCCGGGATGGACGGTATAGAGACTCTGGAAAAACTTCGTGTCACTCATCCCGACCTTCCCGTGTACGCACTGACAGCAAATACAGCCGTAGGGGAGGAATTCTATCTTTCCAAGGGCTTTAACGGCTATCTGACAAAGCCCATAGACGGTGAACTTATAGAAAAGACCATTCTCCGTCATCTGCCGGAAGAAATCGTAGAAAAGCCCGATGCCGAGAATATGGTTCAGGAGATCGAAGAGATTCCCGAGAATATGCAGTGGATCTATGAGACAGAAGGGATCGATGTGGATGAAGGAATCAAAAACTCCGGCGGCATAAGCGGATTCCTGTTTGCCCTCAGTCTCTTCCTCGATACCATCGATGAGAACTCGAAGGTGATCAGCGATGCATATGAAAATAGTGATTACAGGTTGTACACCATAAAGGTCCATGCCCTGAAGAGTTCTGCCAGGATCATCGGAGCGACGGCTCTTTCTCAGCTCTGTGCCGATCTTGAGGCAGCAGGTAACAAAGAGGATGTGGATTTCATTGACGCAAATACGGATAAGCTGCTGGTGGATTACAATGCCTACAAGGAAAAGCTTGCCCGGATGAATGAAAATGCCGGAGAAGATGACGACAGAGAGCCCATCCCCGAGGATGAACTTAAGGGAGCATACGAGGCCTTAAGGGATGTTATTTCCATGATGGATTACGATTCGGTGGAAATGATAATCGGAGAGGTGAAGGCCTACAAGCTTCCGGATGAAGATGCGGAAGTCTTTAAGAAACTGGAGAAGATGTTAAAGAATCTTGACTGGGACGGAATGGAAGAACTGGTAAGAGAGGGTTAGTATGTTTGATTTTTTTAAAGCAAATCAATTGAATGCAATGCTCATTCTCGACGGAGCATGTCTCGTAATGGCAATACTCCTCTTTAATACAAGGTTTCTGGCAAAAACCAGAAAAGCGATACTGATAACCATGGAACTGGTCGCTTTCTTTCTGCTTTTGTTTGACCGCGAAGCCTATGTATATTCCGGTAATGTGACAAGAACAGGGTATATAATGGTGAGAGTGAGCAACTTCGTTGTTTTCTTCCTCACATCTGCCATTGTATTTTGCTTTAACCTTTACCTGAGCGATCTGCTGAAAAATGAGGGAGGCAGGACAAAGATACCAAAAAGGCTGGTCATCGTAAGATATATTTCCATGATCGGTATGATAATGGCAATTGTCTCAGCGGCTACGGGACTGTATTACACCTTTGATGAGAATAATGTGTATCACAGAGGCAGCGGTTTCCTCATCGCATATATTATCCCTGTTGTATGCCCACTGATCCAGTATACGGTGATAAGAGAGCTGAAAAAGTCAGTCAGCAAGCTTATCTATATTTCGCTGGTGCTTTATATTTTTGTTCCCATAGCCTGCGGAATACTCCAGATATTTGCCTACGGTATTTCCATAGTAAATATGTCCATGGTACTTGTGTCCATATCCCTGTACATATACGCTTATCTTGATATCAACGATGCGGTGGAGCGTGCGCATAAGATCCAGATGGAAGGTCTCTATGAAGAAAAGACCAGTATGAAGAGGCTTTTTGATCAGACCGCAACATCCTTTGTAAGCGCCATTGAAAAAAGAGATGAATACGCAAAGGGTCACTCCCTCAGAGTGGCGCAGTACTCGAGAAAACTGGCCCAGCTTGCCGGCAAGAACGAGGAGGACTGCGACAAGGCCTATTATGCGGGACTTCTTCATGATGTAGGTATGGTCACCCTGTCGGATCGTACCATCAAAAGCGAGAGAAAGGATGACGAGGAATATATAAAGGATATGAGGCAAAAGCCTGAGATATCAAGGGAGATCCTCTCAAATATCACCGAGTATCCCTATCTTGCCACCGCAGCTTATTTCAATCACGAAAAATATGACGGAAGCGGTTATCCGAAAGGATTAAAGGGTGATGAGATCCCGGAGATCGCCAGGATAGTCTCCGTAGCTGACGCCTACGATACCATGACTACAAATAAAAGGTATCGCGATGCCAAGCCCAATTTCGTTGCGCGGGAGACCTTTGTCAAGGAGGCGGGGATCAAGTTCGATCCGGAGATCGCAAACAATATGATCAAGATAATTGACTCTCTTGGAGAGGATGCGGAGGAGCAGCTTGAGAGCGAGCTTGTCTGCGGTACTTACAGGGATCATATTTCAAACGGTGTTCCGGTGGACAGAAACTGCCTGAGGATCACCTTTGACTGGTCGCCTGTGGGAGAGGGGCCGGATGTTTTCCACGCGCCAAATGTGATCCTGTATGACTCATATGATAAGCATGTGCACAGCGATGAGAGGACCATAGGGGAGTACAGGTATCTTGAATATGCGGAGATCTGGTTCGATGAACACAGTATCTGCACCGCCGCCAGAAACATAAAACAGACTGAGATAGAAGTATCCGAGGCATTGGCTGGAAATAACAGATTTGAGATCACGGTGGGAAGATATGAGGATCATGTTAAGCTCACTATGAGAAGTCCGGAGTACGGAAAAGAAGTGATCATCGCACTTCCGGGGGATTCCAAGTCCACGTTCCTGGCTCTGACCGGAGAGAACTGTAAACTGGAGAATATTGCCGTTCTTCCTACAGGTGAGAGGTACGGGGAAGGTGATATTACCAGGATAGAGGATGAGATCAGCTATACAGACCGTCTTGAATCTGATATCAAGAATATCCAGATAGACCGCAACCGCTCTGCATCAACGGACGGAATAGAACTGAAGGATCATATACGCTTGTGCTTCCATACTATGAGCCTTCCCGGAGCCACGCTGGTATGGCATTGCCCTTATATTGTCATCTTTACGTCCGAGGACGGAAAGGTCAACGGCGAGGGATACCATGAATATGCCCTCATAAAGCTGAACGGTGAAACCGATGAAAAGAAGGAAGGAACCGTCAACAGATTCGTGATGAAGAGAACCGCGGATTTCCCCGGCTGGGAGGAGTGGAAGAGCCGCAACAGACGCGGAATGGAATGCGAAGTATTGTTTGAAAAAAGGGGTAAGAGAGTTATTACCACCACAGAAAATCTGGGAATACATATCGAAAATATCAGTGAGATAGCAAATGATAACGCACCCATCTATGTGGCTCTCACCGGCGACGAATGCGCTCTGACAGATATCCGGATACGCCACTAGAACATCGTTCGCAAAATAACTGGACTATTATGATAGAATATTCAATTTCAGCGATACTCTCACTGTCCCGGCTTCCGTATCCTCACCGGGTTTATAAAGAGCATATTTGACGATGCAATCATAGGAACCCGGTTCTAAGTCGGCCTTTATCGGGATCTCCTTTAAAAAGGATCCGACAGGCATCCGGGGGGATTCATATATCTTAAAAGCTTCATCCTCCGCCAGAACTACGGTAAAAACAGTTTCATAGGAGTTGCTGACGGAATTCTCCACATAAGAGTCCTCTGCGGGAGTGGAGATATTCTGATAGTTCCACTCCGTAGACATAGTGACCTGGAAATTTCCATCGGAAACCTTTTCTATAACAGGCTCCGGCTCCGGGGTGGGATCAGGATCGTCTGCTTTCAGGACTTCCCTTCCGGCTCCGGAGTCTTTTTCATCATAAAGAGAAGCAGCAGGATCATCTACCTGCTGCAAAGTATCTTTTCCGTATTTGATTTCCGGTATCCATACAAACACTGTCAGGATGATAAGTATCAAGCCTACAGAGAATGCTGCGATACCGATAAGCAGCTTTTTAAAACTCTTGTCGCCGCTTTTGCCGTTTTTTATACCGGAATTCATTATTTCCGCATCCTTTGGCGGGCAATTGCCCGGCCGCTTTTTTAATTATCTTCGTTTGTGCCATCGGGCTCTTCGTCGAGAATGGGAGTCAATCTGTAGGTAATTGTCAGTGACAGGCGCTTTCCCTTATAAAGCGCGGCAGCAACTTCGCTCCAATCAGCGTCCCTGCTGCAGGATCCGTAAAGTGCAAATCCTACGGTGGGCCACTCGGAATCCTCTTTGACGACATATTCCTGTGTATAATAGAGCGGATCCTCGGTGGGCTTCGTCACGATATCGAAATTATCTATAACGCCGGGAAGGATCAGTTCCTTGCTGGCAAAACCGTTCTCATCCGTAATCGCCATCTCTGATTTAACAGGAGTGGTATTCTCCGCAGCCTCGCCGCCCTTGACTGTTCCAAATTCGGTGGGAACAATTGCAAAGGAAAGAACCGGCTCCTTTGAAATATAGGTCTCGCCAAGATCTGTGAATGTGAGAGGAACCTCCGCATCCTTCATAAGTGCGAGGTCGATCTGCATATCTACGGGAACCGTACTCTTGTTGACTGCAGTTACAATATCTGAATAGATGCTGTATGTGTTCTCAACGTCTTTTTGTTTGAAATAAACTGTTCCGCCTTCGCCGATGATATTATTTCTATTATCCAGTGAGAGAAGGTCCTCGGGATCCAAGACGAAATCATAACTGTAACCGTCCAGAACGGGAACCACGATAGAAACCACATTCTTTGGCCTCTTCATGGTGGTGATGAGTAAAGACCCCGAACCTTCTGCGGAATCCTCCACCGTGATATCATCTGTAGGATCAGGATCCAACATCAAAAGACCGGTGGGATGAGAG
>CACXGM010000036.1 GCA_902767075.1 uncultured Lachnospiraceae bacterium | reverse complement strand
TTATGACGGTGACGGCAAGAAGTTTGTAGCGATCGATGCCGATGTATACGAGTATGATGCAGACGGAAACATCCTGTATCTTGGCTACGTGGAGGCCGGTGGCACAGCATATCCCCTTGCTTCAGACGGCAAACTTCTCTATGTTGGCGGCAATCATGGGATGAAGAAGATGATCATCACAGATCTTGATCTTCTTGTTGTCGATGAGAATGCTTATGTGGAGTATGACACAGACGGTAACGCTACATATTACCACACATCAGAACTACGCGACGTAAACGATGATCCCGATGGTAAGGTTGAGGATGATTCCATATTTAATCAGTTCTTTGAGGATTACGGCGGAGCAAACATAATCGAGTTTAATACCGTGCAGTAATTCGCCAAATCAGGTGTAAAAAAGGCCGATATCAGTGTGATATCGGTCTTTTTTATGTGTATATACTATGATATTGTTTAAATAATAAATACAGACATGGGGTTTATTTATGGAGGATGTAGAAAATGTTGGAGATAAAAAACTATTCTAAGTCGTACGACGGAGGAAAGAAAGCTGCGGACGACGTGACACTTACCGTTGAGAGTGGCGATATCTACGGCTTTATCGGTCACAACGGCGCCGGTAAATCAACAACGATCCGTGCTGTCGTGGGGGTGCTTGATTTCACGGAAGGAGAGATCCTGATAGACGGGCATTCCGTAAAAGACGAGCCCATGGAATGTAAGAAGGTCACAGCCTACATCCCGGATAATCCGGATCTTTACGAGAATCTAACAGGAATTCAGTATCTGAATTTTGTTGCCGATGTCTTTGATATCAGTGCACAGGAGAGAGAAGAGAGGATCAAAAAATATGCAGACCTCTTTGAAATAACCGATGCATTGGGTGATCTCATCAGTTCCTATTCACATGGAATGAAACAGAAGGTTGCTATCATCTCTGCACTGATCCACGATCCGAAACTCCTTGTTCTGGACGAGCCCTTCGTTGGTCTCGATCCCAAGGCGACTTTTACGTTAAAAGAGATCATGCACGAGATGTGCGAGCGTGGAACGGCCATATTCTTCTCCACTCACGTTCTCGACGTGGCTGAGAAGCTCTGCAACAAGGTGGCCATCATCAAAAAGGGCAGGATAATTGCCTCCGGAACCATGGAGGAACTTACAGAGGGACACTCATTGGAAGAAGCATTTTTGGAGGCTGACAATGGATAAAAAGAGTTTGGTTCTTTTAAAGGCACTCCTCGTTTCAACCAGCAGGATAAATCTCTTTAAATACACAAAAGACAAAAAGAAGAAGAGAAAGATAATCGCTGCGTATGTGGGATTGTTCTTCCTGTATGCCATGGTCATGGCCTACAGCGTTCTCATGTGTATCGGCTACGGAGTAATGGGACTTATCGATTCTGCTCCTGCCATGTGCGCACTTGTCATCAGCACACTGGCCTTTGTATTTACGGTGTTCAAGACAAACGGATATCTTTTTAACTTCAAGGAATATGACATGCTGATGTCGCTTCCTTTTGAGAGCAGCACTATCGCAGGGTGCAAGTTCCTTTACATGTACATCAATTCTCTGCCGTGGTACATGAGTGTATCCGTTGCGATGCTCATAGGGTACGGAATATTTGCACGTCCCGGCGCTTTGATCTGGCTGTACTGGATCGTTTTGTCGCTGTTTATACCGCTGATCCCAATGCTGGCCGCATCTTTTATCGGATTTATCATAGCAAGGATAAGCTCGGGATTTAAAAAGAATAACCTGATCCATACGATCATTACTTTTGCATTTATCATATTCAGTTTTTCTCTGAGATATATAATTGAGGGCTTTTTCAGGGACGGAAAGACAGAGCAGACCCTGCATAACATGTCCGGAGCAGTGGAGAAGGCGTCTGGAATCTACCTCCCGATGGGATGGTTTTCCGATGCGATAACGAAGGGAAGTATTATCGGCGGACTACTGCTTATAGCTGTGTCGTCAGCTCTTTTCCTGGTTCTGTTCAGAGTAGTGGGAAGATCCTACAGAAATATCAACTCAGCCCTTAAG
>CACXGM010000035.1 GCA_902767075.1 uncultured Lachnospiraceae bacterium | reverse complement strand
TAGGGGGATAAAAGTGTAAAAAAGTGGTATACTATCCAAATAAGGAAAGGAGGCAGTTTACATGGATATAGCACAAGAGCTGATGGAAGAGCTTAACATAGAAACTGTCTTTAACATTCAGATAGGCAAACTTAATATTCCCATAAACGAATCCACAGTGGTTTCGTGGATAATCATTGCGGTGGTACTGATCATATGTATTATCCTGGGCAGCAACCTGAAGGTAAAGAACATCTCTAAACGTCAGGCTCTTTCAGAGTTCATCGTGACCAAGCTGGAAAGCTTTGTGGGAAATATGATAGGAGAAGAGGGCAAGGGATATGTACCCTATCTCCTGGCAGTATTCATCTTTCTGGTATTTTCTAATACCATTGGGATCTTCGGCTTCAAGCCACCCACGAAGGATCTTAATGTTACGGCGGGATTGGCGATCATGAGTATCGTTGTCGTACAATTCGCCAACATCAAAAAGAACAACCCTTGGGGATGGATAAAGAGCTTCACCAAGCCCATTGCAGTCGTTACACCCATCAATATTCTGGAAATCGCGATCAAACCGCTGTCGCTCTGCATGCGACTTTTCGGTAATGTTCTCGGTGCATTCATCATAATGGAACTTATCAAGATAGCAATGCGGATACCCCTTGTGATACCTGCGGTGTTCAGCTTGTATTTTGATCTGTTTGACGGTATTTTACAGGCGTATGTGTTTGTTTTCCTTACATCCCTGTACATAAAAGAAGCCATAGAATAGTTTTTGGATATAGAACTTAGATAAAGGATTTAGAATAAATCGAATCGGAGGAAATCATTATGTTAGCAATAGGAGCAGGAATCGCAGCACTTGCCTGCATCGGAGCAGGACTCGGAATAGGTATCGCAACAGGAAAGGCAGTGGATGCAACCGCACGTCAGCCTGAAGCAAACTCTAAGATCATGACCACACTTATCCTTGGCGGCGCACTTTCGGAGGCAACCGCTATTTACGGATTTGTTATCGGTATTCTCATCATCTTCATGTTAAAGTAATCGGAGAATTATTATGATTAAGGTTGATATAAATATTTTATTCACGGTTATAAATCTGTTACTTCTCTTTTTCGTGATCTGGAAGTTTCTCTTTAAGCCGGTTAAAAAGATAATCGCCAAGAGACAGGAAGAGGTTCAGAGTCGGTACGATGAAGCTGACAAGGCCAAGGCAGAAGCAGAAGAGACCAGGCAAAAGCTTGAAGAAAAGATAAAGGCTACCGAGGAAGAAAAGGCACAGATCCTGAAGGAGAGCCGTGTTCAGGCCGGCGCCGAGTACGACAAGATCGTGGCAAGCGCACACGCAGAGGCAGATGGCATAATCGAGTCTGCAAAGCGTGATGCATCCGATGCCAGCGAACTCATCAGGAAAAAGGCTAACGAAGAAATCGGTGACCTGGTTTCAAAGGCAGCTGCAAAGATCGCTGCAACCAAGGAAGATCCCGAGCTTGACCGCAGACTGTTTGAGGATTTTCTGGCACAGACGGAAAAAGCCGGTGACTCTGTTTGATAAGAGGGTGAATTAAAGTGAGCAGGAAAAAGAAATCCTTTGAATGCACTCTCCGGTACGTAACAGAGCCGACAGCGCAGCAGCTGGAGAGGATCAAAAATTTTATATACAAAAAATACGTCAGCGAGGACATACCAAAGGAGATCATATCCTTATGTTTGGTCGAGGATAAGAGCCTCGGCGGCGGATTTATCTTAAAGTGCGGCAACGAGCAGTACAACTGGAGCACGGAGGGACGTACCAGACAGTTTTCGGAAAAAATAGAAAAACTGCGTGAAGGTCTTACCGGGGGAATGGATATCATGTCCATTCTGCGCACCACGGTTGAGGAGTTTGAGCTTGCCGCAGCACATCGTCACATAGGAAAGGTTTCCTATGTCGGCGACGGTATCGCTACAATAGTGGGACTTCCCCATGCCGCATACGGTGAGATACTCATTTTTGAGTGCGGTATAAAGGGAATGGTGCAGGATATCAGAGAAGACGAGATAGCGGCCATCCTGTTCGGACCGGACAGGGAGATCAGAGTGGGAAGCCGTGTTGCCAGAACTGTCAGAAGTGCAGGAATTCCCGTAGGTGAGGACTTCCTGGGCAGGGTGGTAAACGCTTTGGGTGAACCCATAGACGGTCTCGGACCCATCGATGAAGTGGCATACAGGCCCATCGAGAACCCGGCTCCTTCCATAGTGGACAGAAAATCTGTCAACACTCCCATGGAAACAGGCATTCTGGCCATCGATTCAATGTTCCCCATCGGACGCGGTCAGAGAGAGCTTATCATCGGTGACCGTCAGACAGGAAAGACATCCATCGCCCTTGATACCATTATCAATCAAAAGGGTAAGGGCGTGGTGTGCGTATATGTGGCCGTGGGCCAGAAAGCTTCCACAGTTGCAAAGCTGGTGGGTACTCTTAAAAACCATGGTGCCATGGACTATACCATCGTGGTGAACGCATCCGCATCAGAACCCGCACCTCTTCAATATATTGCACCCTATGCAGGATGTTCGCTGGCTGAGTATTTCATGTATAAGGGAAAGGATGTGCTGATCATTTACGATGATCTGTCAAAGCATGCGGTAGCTTACAGAGCACTTTCTCTTTTGCTGGAGAGACCCCCGGGACGAGAGGCATATCCCGGAGATGTATTCTATCTTCACTCAAGACTTTTGGAGAGAAGCGCGAGACTCAATGAGGCAAACGGAGGCGGATCCATTACGGCACTTCCCATCATTGAGACTCAGGCGGGAGATGTATCCGCATATATTCCCACCAATGTTATTTCTATTACTGACGGACAGATCTATCTGGAGAGTACTCTGTTTAACCTGGGCATCAGACCCGCGGTTAACGTGGGACTGTCCGTATCCCGTGTGGGCGGTGCGGCTCAGACAAAGGCTATGAAAAAAGCTGCGGGAAGTATCCGTATCGATCTGGCTCAGTTCAGAGAGATGGAAGTCTTCACACAGTTTTCATCTGACCTTGATGCCACCACAAAGGCACAGCTTGCACACGGACATATTCTCATGGAACTGTTAAAGCAGCCCCTTGGAAAGCCGCTCAGTATGGAAGACCAGGTTATCACATTATGCGCCGCAAACGGCCATGTAATGGATAATATTTTTATTGATGATGTAAAGGATTTCCAGGAAAAGCTTCTTTCGTTTATGAAGGAGGAGCACTCGGAGATCATCAGTGAGATAAAGACTACAGGCAATCTTAGCGATGAACTCAGGAACCGTATTTTAGATGCGGCAAAAGAATTCAGAGCAGGTTATCTGCCTTCGGAGGACTAACCATTGGCTAATATACGTGAGATTTCCGGACGCATCAGAAGTATCCGGGATACCATGAAAATTACAAATGCCATGTATATGATCTCCTCCACGAAACTGCGCAAAGCCAGGAAGGGACATGAAGCCAATGTGCCCTATTTCAGGGAACTGTCCAGGATGTATGCCAGGATCATCGAGACTACCGCGGATTTAAATAATATTTATCTGGATGAGAGACCGCACAAACAGGGAAATGCCAGAACGGTGGCACTCATCGTGGTCACTGCGGACAAGGGACTGGCCGGCTCATACAACCACAATGTTTTAAAGCTTGCCGAACAGATACTCCTGGAATCAAAGTCTAACCATCGGTTATATGTGGTGGGTGAAGTGGGCAGACAGTATTTTGCCGGTAAAAAGGTACATTTGGACGGCCAGTTCAAGTACAGCGCCCAGAACCCTTCTTTGCAGAGAGCGAGACTGAGCGGACAGTTTATTCTGGATGCATATTTAAAAGAGGATATAGATGAGGCTTATCTTGTTTTTACGCAGATGAAGACACCTATCTCCAGTGAAGCCGTGGCTATGAGAATCCTGCCGCTGATGTACGAATCCTTTGAAAAACTTCCCATACAGGAAGGGGAGATAAATCCAGAGCCCGAGGTACTTACTTTTTTGCCCTCACCTGAGGATGTGCTGAACAATATAGTGCCCGATATGCTGGTGGGCGACATTTACAGCGCGCTTGTGGAGTCCTATTGCAGTGAGCAGAATGACCGTATGATGGCTATGGATACCGCAAACCAGAATGCTCAGGCCATGATCCACGATCTGTCTGTTGAGTACAACAGAGAAAGACAGGCTATGATCACCCAGGAGATAACGGAAGTCATTTCCGGAGCAAAGGCTCAGAGCCTGAAGAAAAAGAAGCGAAAGAAAGCGGCGCAGG
Organism: uncultured Lachnospiraceae bacterium; assembly: GCA_902767075.1. GTDB lineage: Bacteria > Bacillota > Clostridia > Lachnospirales > Lachnospiraceae > AC2028. The sequence continues at coordinate 2,337 of CACXGM010000035.1, read as the reverse complement.
AGTAGTAGGACCGTGCAGAATACCGCGTTTGATTCGTAAAGATACGTAGAAAGGATGCCGGAGGCATGGAAGAAGTTATAGGAAATGTCGGGACCGGACATATAGTCCAGGTCATGGGACCGGTTGTGGATGTAGAATTCGGGGATGACTGTATCCCCTATATAAAGGATGCTCTTGAGGTCTATCTTGGCGACAAGAGGCTGGTGATGGAGGTTGCTCAGCATATAGGGGACGGAGTGGTCCGCTGTATCATGCTGGGATCCAGTAACGGTCTTGCAAAGGATATGGAGGTTCGCGCTACGGGAAGCGGTATCATGGTACCTGTGGGTGAACAGACTCTCGGCAGGATATTTAATGTGTTGGGAGAGACACTTGATTCCGGTGAAGAACCCAAGGGAGAGAAGTGGCCGATCCACAGAGATCCCCCTGCTTTTGCGGAACAGAGTCCCGTTCAGGAGATCCTGGAGACAGGTATAAAGGTCATCGATCTGCTGGCACCTTATTCAAAGGGCGGAAAGATTGGACTGTTCGGCGGTGCCGGTGTAGGTAAGACGGTGCTGATCCAGGAGCTTATCACAAATATCGCAACGGAGCACGGCGGATATTCTATATTTACCGGTGTCGGTGAAAGATCCCGTGAAGGTAATGATCTGTGGACCGAGATGGGAGAATCCGGAGTATTGTCAAAGACTGCTCTGGTATTCGGACAGATGAACGAGCCGCCGGGATCACGTATGCGTGTTGCGGAGACCGGCCTCACCATGGCTGAGTATTTCCGCGATGTTCAGAACAAGGACGTACTTTTGTTTATCGATAATATTTTCAGATTCGTACAGGCAGGATCGGAGGTTTCCGCTCTCTTGGGTCGTATGCCTTCCGCAGTAGGCTATCAGCCCACACTTGCTACGGATCTGGGTGAATTGCAGGAGAGGATCGCATCCACCAAGAACGGATCCGTCACCTCCGTTCAGGCCGTATATGTGCCTGCGGATGACCTGACAGACCCCGCTCCTGCCACTACATTTGCCCATTTGGATGCCACCACGGTTCTCTCGAGAAAGATCGTCGAACAGGGTATTTATCCCGCTGTGGATCCTCTTGAGTCCACCTCGAGACTGCTTGAACCCGATGTGGTGGGCGAGGAGCATTATGAGACCGCAAGACGCGTTCAGCAGTGCCTTCAGAGCTATAAAGAGCTTCAGGATATCATTGCCATTCTGGGAATGGATGAGCTCTCCGAGGAAGATAAAGTCACTGTTTACAGAGCCAGAAAGATTCAGCGTTTCCTTTCACAGCCCTTCCATGTTGCGGAGAACTTTACCGGAGTACCCGGTGTTTATGTTCCCTTGAGTGAGACCATTAAGGGCTTTAAGGCTATACTTGACGGCGAGATGGACAAGTATCCCGAAGCAGCTTTCTTTAACGTAGGCACTATGCAGGATGTTATAGAGAAGGCTGAGATGCTGGGAACGGAATAATCTATGAGTGATCAATTCTATTTAAAAATTCTGGCGACAGACAATATGCTGTACGAGGGCAAGGCGAAGACCATTATCTTTCAGGCTCCTGACGGAGAAATGCAGATAATGGCTCATCACGAAAACGTGGTGGTTGCCTGCAGCGAGGGTGTAGTGCGGATCAAGGAGGACGATGCTTCCGAGTGGTACAATGCCGCAGTGGGTATCGGCTTTGTAAATGTTGACAGAGATACGGTCACGATGCTGGTGGACTATGCGGAGTGGCAGGATGAGCTGGAGGAAGCCCGGGCGAATGAGGCCATGGAGAGGGCAAAGGAACAGCTCAGACAGGATATGAGTATACAGGAGTATAATATTTCACGTGCAAACATTGCAAGAGCGATGAGAAAGCTCTCTCAGAGCGGAAATGCACCTCTGGAATAGTATTGTTATGATTCAGGATAAAGACAGAAAAAACTTAATATTACAGGCTGTTACGGTGGTTCTGCTGCTTGCTATGACAGGCTTCATCTTTTTCATGCAGGTGCGGTTTACCTTTGTGCTTGAGGATCTTGATTACACTAAGAGCCTGGTTACCGGTGCGGGATTAAAGTCTTTGGGAGATATTTTTAAGAATCTGCCCGCATTGATGCGCGGAGGAGGAAGCACTCTTTCACTTGCCGTTCTCCAGACAGTTCTTTTGCTGGGAGAGGGATTTGCGAATGTGCTGAATATGATCGTCATTCTGGCTATCGCCTTTCTCGTGAACAGATGCAGCGGAGCCAGAAGGGGAAATATGCTTTTTGTGGCACTTCCTCTGTTTTTGATGTTCTCATTAAACAGTGACTGGAAGTATTCCTATCTCTGGGAGTTTGGGCTG
>CACXGM010000034.1 GCA_902767075.1 uncultured Lachnospiraceae bacterium | reverse complement strand
CTGGTGATAGCAGTTCTTGTTCTCCTCAAGCCACTTGTAGGTCTCTTCTGCAGTCTTTCCCTCATCTCTCATCTGAGCTGCCTTAACACACATCATTCCCTCGAGAACGGAATAACGAAGTGAGTCAACACAGTAGATCTTTGCATCGGGATACTCTTTAACTACCTGATCCCTTGCTTCTGTCAGGAAATTATAGGTTCCGCTGAGTGCGGTAGAAATAGTGATAGCAACTACTTCCCTTCCCTCTTTAACATATGATGTAAGCTTTTCTGCAAATTCTGCTACATTTGCGGGTGAAGTAGCGTAGTCAGCACCCTTCTTGATCGCAGCATAGAACTCATCATGCTGATAGTTCTCGGTCCACTCAAGGCAGAGAGGTACGTTCCTTCCGTCGGGCATCTTAAGATGTCCCTCAATGTAGTCAATGTCAAAGCGCTCTCTGATGTCCTTTGTCAGATCACAGTTTGAATCGGTGAGAATTGCAAATTTTGCCATTTTCGTTTCCTTCCTTTTTTAGGTATTAAACTACTGAAAAGATATTAAACATATCTTCCCAGGAATTCATCAAGTTTTTTGCGGAGCTTTTCTCCGCCGTCAGCAAAGCATCCGCCGTGCTCGGCCAGCTTTGAAATATAGATCCCCTTGTCCGAAGCACATGCCTTGTAGTTTTCTTCGGTATCTTTTAAAGGCACCACAATATCCTTTGCTCCGTGCAAAAAGAATACGGGGATCTTTGTCTTTGCCAGCGACTTTCTGGTATCACCCTCGAAAATATCAAATCCGTCCTTTTTGGAGAAATGTCTCATTCCGTGGAGGATGGGGGTAAAGATCACCGGAAATACCACTCTCTGGAAAACATTTTTCGATCTTTTTACCACCTGGGTATAGAGGGTTTCCTTTGTATTGATAAAGCCGCAGTCCGCTATGATAGCTTTTACCGCTCCTTTTTTGATATGCGCGGATGCTCTCATGACCACATTGCTGCCCAGAGATATACCGTAGAGCACTATCTTTTTAAGATGCATCTTCTCCTCAAACATATCGAGCCACAGAAGCAGATCCTTGTGTTCAAAAGCACCAAAGGTTATCAGATCGCCCTCGGATCCTTCGTGACCGCGGAGTATCAAAAGTATTACATTGTATCCTCTGTCAAGAAAATATCCGGCAGCCACGGCAGTGTTGCAGAAGTGGTGGGTTCTGTATCCGTGACACAAAACAGCGGTCTTATCGCTGCCCACATCATGCATCATAGCCTTTAACCTGGCTCCGCCCACACCGTCTATATACAGGTCCTTCCACTCAAGCTGACGAAGTCTGGCGATACTGCCGTACATGATGTCCTTCCACCGTTCGTAGTGGGTTCCCATCAGTTCCACTTCATCAAGTGGCGGATCGGTTTTACGACCGAATATTTTTTTGTACACACTATGTGAAATTAAAAGACACATTCAGGTCGTTTCCTCTACTCTTCTACCTGTTCACCCGTAGCCATCTTCTTGATGACCTCTTTGGCTTTTTCAGCCTGGGATGAATATTTCTTTCCAAAAATACATTCATATGCGAAATGTTCGCAATTATTGTAGATAATATTATATCCGCCCTCACCTATACGGCTACGTGCGTTTTCTATTATCTTGTCGGTCTTAAAGCGCTTGAGCTTTTCGGAAAAAGAAAGATCAGCAAATTCAGGATATCCCCCATCCCTGAACTCGTCTATATCCGTCACACAGACAAACACATCCGTATCAGCAAGTCCCAGTCTGAGGGAAGGATTCTTTCCAAACTGTATCACCTCGGAGTCACTGACAAATACTCCGTAATGATCCATCTGACTATTTACTTTTACGCGGACCATATCTCCGGGCCGCCCTTCACGTACAGACCATTTCATGATTTAATTCTATTTCTTTCCGAAAACTTATATTAATTTACAGACAAACCATATAACCGTTGGTTATATCGTGTCAGTTTTCATTTTCAATGATATAGTTAACTACGTCTCCGACAGTTTTGAAATCCTCAACCTTGCAGTTATCAAAGCTGACATCGAATTTTTCCTCGATGGAGATCATGATATAAAGCATTCCGATGGAGTTAAGGCCAAGCTCACTCTTAAGATTACTGTCCTCGGTAGCGGCATCGATGACTTTGTCATCATGTCCTTCGATAGTCTTTAAGATCTCGCGAAGACCGCTCATTACTTCTTCTTTATCCATTGTAGATTAACTCCTTTTGTAATATTGATCCGCAAGCTTTGCAAGTTCCAGTTCTCTTTCCCTGCAAAGTCTGCCGGCCTCTTCTATCTGGGCCATGGTAGGGGTACTTCCGTACTCCTTTATCAGGTTGATCTCTTCACCCTGGAAGAGCACCAGTCTGTTATACCAATGCTTTCTCTTTTCCACATAGAGCGGTACCAGAGGAACCTTTCCCTTTAACGCCATGAGCACCAGACCGTTTTTGAAATCATCCACCTGCTCCTCGCTGGTTTTGATATGTCCTTCGGGGAATATGGCTACGGCACATCCTGCATCCATAAATGCGGTGAGCCTTTTAAAGGAATTCATATTCATATTGTCCCTGTCAATGGGAATGGCCCTGAAGGCTTTATCAAACCAAAAGCGCATCTTCGGATTATCCAGTATCTGCTTTAAGACCACAAAATGGATACGCCTGTAATAAAGGCAGACCATTATGTACAGCGGGTCTCCGAAGCCCGTATGATTGGAAAAGAACAAAACGCCTTTTTTGTATTTTTTCTTTGCGGCTTCATTTGCATATACGACCTTGGGTCTGAACCAGACAGCCGCGGGAAGCGCTGCGGTAACCTTGCAGAAATCGTGAAGCGCATAATAGAAAGGAGGTCTTAACTCATCCCGTTCCTCGCGCTTTTTGAGTTCCTTTGTCAGGCGTATGATCTCTTTTCTGAGACGCTCGGAAATAATGCTGAGGTTTTCTCTTCTCTCCTTTGAGCCGTCCCACCAGATACCTATGTCTATGGGCTTTCCAATGAGAACCCTGGCTCTTTTCTTTAAATTGAAATACGAACCATTGGTTACTATCGGTATAATGGGCACTCCGCTGATATATGCCAGATATGCCGCACTTGGTTTAAACTCAAGAGGTCTTTTCTCCTCCGGTCTGGGAATCCTGGATTCCGGGAACACTCCCACGACTCCGCCCTTTTCCAGGATAGTCTGTGATTTCCCCACAAAGGAGAAATCATATGTATCCCTGTTGACGTAAATGCCGCCCAGCATCCTTAAGATCAATCCCAGGGGTACCTTTTTAAACAATACCTCAGCCATTTGGAATCTGAGGGTTCTGGTGAAGAATACAAACAGATAAACCGCATAATCAAAAATCGATGTGTGATTTGAGATTATGATGGCGGGTCCCTTTATGTGCCTGCCCTGTACCTTTTTGTCCTCGTAATATATTTTGGTCCTGAAGGCTACGAACTGTACCGGCCATCCGGTGATCTTCGTAAACCAGTTAAACAAACGAATCAAAGCCCTTACCTGTGCTTTTCTATGTATTCAGCAAATTCACCTGCTGTCTTAAAGCTCTTATCATTTTCCGAGGGGAAATTCACTCTGAATTCACGCTGCAGATCCATCACTATGGTGAAATAGTCCAGACTGCTTCCTCCCAGATCAAAGAAGATATCGGCGCCGGGAAGCACTTCCTCCGGACGCTTTCCGATGACACCTGCGATTATCTCCGCAACCTTTGAGGTGAGCTCGTTCATTTCAAACTCTTCGCTGCATTCCTCTGCGGGTACGATGGCGCCGTTATCCAGCTTTTCACCGATTTTCTTTCTGTTAAGTTTAAAGTCATTTCCCTCCATGAGAGGGCTCTTGGTGAGGACCACTTTTCCGATGATCCTGTCCATATCCAGATCTCTTAATATCTGTGCCGTGTTCTCTTCTATATTTTTCAGAATATCCTTTGAGGCATAGGGTGATACGCGGACCAGCAGCACCGGGATCTTGTTTTCTCCAACGCTCTGTCTGACGATACAGATCTCCTCTGCACCTTCTATATGGATCTTCTCTTCCAGGACATCCGGATTGATGTTTTCTCCGGAGGGTCCGATGATCACATCATCACGTCTTCCCAGAATGAAATATCTTCCGTTCTTTTCCTCAGCCAGATCGTTGGTGTGGAACCACCCGTTCTCGGTTCTGTCCACAACCTTGCCATCCTCCATGACGATATCTGCCATGGTCTCGCCGCGGACCAGAAGCTCACCCTCGTCGGAAACCATGTACTCAACGGAGGAGAAGGGCTTGCCCACTGCCTTATCCGTGAGATCCTTTCTGCTTGACGAGAGTTCAACGGATGTGATACCGATCTCTGTCATACCATAACCATTGGCAAGATGATAACCAATGGCATTAAAGAATCTGAGTACATCCTCCGAGACAGCGCTTCCGCCGCTGATCAGAAATCTGATGCTGTCTCCGAATATCTGCTCTCTGACCGACTTGAAGGCCACCTTTGTAAAGAGCTTTCCAAAGGGAGTTCCGGAAAGCTTCTCGGATATTTTGATACCCTTCATGAGTTTCTCATATTCTCCTCGCTCCTTTGCGGTACGGATAACAGTATCGTATATCGTATTCCACAGTAGCGGGATGGAGAATATATGTGTTACCTTGTGACGCCTTACGGTATTTAAAATAGTCTCTGAGGAGAAATCTTTTAAAAATACAAAGCTTCTTCCAAAATATCCAAACCACATAAACACAGCCATCAGGCCGAATATGTGATAAAAGGGAAGGAATGTAAGCTGTTTTAAATACCCCTCACAATGAGCCTTTAAGGCTTTACACTCTTTGATGATCCTGGCACTGTCGCATATCTGGTAGAATATGGTCTCACCGTTGTAGATGCACAGCTTTACATGATTGGTGGTGCCGGAGGACATCAGAATAATATTGTCAGCCCAGCCGTCTCTCTCGGCAGAAATTTTTTCTCCGGCATTCTCCGAATATGCCTTCTTGATTTCTTCAAGAGAGAATGTCTTTTTCCCCACCTCACCGTCATCGGAAATAACGGCCTTTACATCATACTTTACACATATGTCATCAAGCACCGATCTGCTCATACGGTTATTTAAGAGCATCGGCCTGTATCCCAGCATCAGGATCGCCCAGAAAATCTCGAGCCATTCCTCACAATTGTTCATATAGATTCCGACGATACTGTCTTTATCATATTCTCCGAGTACCGCCAAAAGAGAACCGGCCATTCGCTCAGTTCTCTCTTTGAATTCGCCGTATGTGATTTTGGTGATCTTGTATCCGTCGTTTGACTCCGCAAAGAGTGAATCGCTCTCCGCTGTCATCAGCAGAAATACTGACTTTAAGTCTCTGTCGGAAGCTTTCAGTTTTTCCAGTTTGTCACTGACGTATTTATCCAGATCATATTTAGGATTGTCTGACATAAAAAACTCTTTCCTTTTTTAAGGATCGTATCCCGATTTATACCCCGTTCTCGTTCAGGGTCTGGTATGTCTCTATTCTGGCTGCATCCATCTCAGGCATACCCACAAATGAAGCACCGTAATAGTACATATCATCTTTTAATTCAATGCGCACGATCTGGAGGAATGCGTGGAGCACTTCCTTTGTCCAGATGGTGAGATAGGATTCATATACGGTACCGATGAGAAGCGGAGTTTTGCAGATAAATCCGACACCGGTCTTTGATACATCGCTGATCTCAATATCGACTTCCTCAGCGCTGCCGCCGTCGAGTCTCTTGATCACAAGCTTGGAATCCATGTGCATTCTTTTACTTTTTCTTCTCTCTACTTCAGCCATTTCGTTTACCCCTTTTAATACTTGAATAATTGTTTACAAGCAAACTAAAATACATCAAATCCCCACATCGCATAATCTTAATTATTTTAGCATATACGCTGATATTTCACAATAACAGGGTTTTGCATAGAACTACTTAATAAACATGGCATCCCCAAAAGAGAAAAATCTGTATCTTTCCTTTATGGCTTCTCCATATGCGTTCAAAATGTTCTCCCTACCCGCAAGAGCTGAAACCAGCATCACCAGAGTGCTTTCCGGCAAGTGGAAATTGGTGATGAGGCAGTCCAGCACTTTAAATCTATAGCCCGGATAGATAAAGATACTGGTATCTCCGCTTCCGGCCCTGACTATTCCGTTTTCATCGGATGCGCTCTCAACAGTCCTGCAGCTGGTGGTACCGACACAGATCACTCTGCCCCCATGCTCCTTGGTGCTGTTGATGATATCCGCAGCTTCCTTTGTCACCTGATACATCTCAGTGTGCATGTGATGGTCCAGGATATTCTCTTCCTTTACAGGGCGGAAGGTTCCGAGACCCACATGCAGGGTCACGTATGCAAGTTTTATTCCCTTATCCTCGATCTTCTTTAAAAGCTCCGGGGTAAAGTGAAGTCCTGCGGTGGGCGCCGCAGCGGAGCCGTCATACTTTGCATAGACGGTCTGGTAACGGTTTTTATCCTTAAGTTTGTGTGTGATATAGGGAGGAAGAGGCATTTCACCCAGAGAGTCCAGCACCTCTTCCCAGATCCCGTCATAATAGAACTTTATAAGACGATTTCCGTCATCCACGGTTTCCAGCACTTCAGCGCGAAGTTTTCCCCCGCCGAATACCAGTTTCTGGCCGGGCTTGCACTTCTTTCCGGGACGGACCAGGGTCTCCCAGACGTCTCCCTCCCCCCTTTTAAGAAGGAGCACCTCAACCTGTCCGCCGGTGCCTTCCCTCTCTCCGTAGAGTCTTGCAGGGATGACCTTTGTGTTGTTTAATACAAGACAATCACCGGGCTCAAGATAATCATAAATGTCCCTGAAGATCCTGTGCTCGGTGGCTCCCGTATCCTTATTTAAAACGAGAAGCCTGCTGGAGGAGCGGTCTTCAAGGGGATCCTGAGCGATCAGCTCCTCCGGCAGATCAAAATAAAAATCTGACTTTTTTAATTCCATGACATAAGTCCCAAACTAAATACTTACATAAAGTCATTTACAATAAAACTTTTACATTGAAACGTTTTTTGCAAATGCCTTGTATCCCTTATAGGTCTCGTAGATATCAGCCTTGTTTGTAGCTTCCCAGGGCGCGTGCATATTGAGAACTGCAACACCGGAATCGATTACGTTCATTCCGTAAAGAGCCAGGATATAAGCGATGGTTCCGCCGCCGCCCACATCTACCTTTCCCAGCTCTGCAGTCTGGAAAGCGATATCTTCTTTGTCCAATACTTCGCGGATCTTTGCCATATACTCAGCATTGGCATCATTGGAGCCGCTCTTTCCTCTGGCACCGGTGAACTTGTTAAATACCATTCCCTTGCCCATGTAAGCAACGTTCTTTCTCTCAAAGCTTCCCTCGTATGAAGGATCAAAGCCCGCTGACACATCGGATGAAAGCATGCAGCTTCTGGAGAGGCATCTTCTGACGTTGAGCTCACTGTACTGCCCTGCGAGATTCATCACCTCAGCAACTGCGTTCTCAAAGAAATGGGACTGCATTCCCGTAGCACCTACGGAGCCGATCTCTTCCTTGTCAACAAGGATGCATACTGTGGTCCTGTCACATACGGGGCAGTCAAGCATAGCCCGCATTGAAGTGAAGGCGCATACTCTGTCGTCCTGTCCGTAGCCAAGGATCATGCTTCTGTCAAAGCCTGCATCTCTTGCTTTTCCCGCAGGAACTACTTCGATCTCGGCTGAGAGGAAATCCTCCTCCTCGATGCCGTAGCTCTGCTTTAAAATATCGAGGACACCTGCCTTAACGGCTTCCTTTGTGTCTGCCTTTTTCTCATCCTTTTTGGATGTGGTCTTTGCGCCTGCTTTTACAGTCTTTGCAGCAGCCTTCTTTGAAGCCTTTGCCTCTCCGCCGATGATGGTAAGTGGCTTATTGCCCACGATGATATCAAGAGCTTCGCCCTCGATGACCTTTGCACCCTTCTTTTCAAGCTGCTCTGCAGCCAGGTGGATCAAAAGATCCGATACGAAGAATACGGGATCTGCCTCATCCTCGCCGATATTTATCTCAACGGTGGTACCGTCCTTTTTAACGATCACGCCGTGAAGAGCAAGAGGAATGGTGACCCACTGATATTTCTTTACACCGCCGTAATAGTGTGTATCAAGATATGCAAAGCCATCCTTTTCATAAAGGGGATTCTGCTTAACATCCATTCTGGGGCTGTCAATATGTGCTCCTAAGATATTAAGTCCGTCCACCATGGGCTTTTTACCGATCCTGAACATGCATACGGACTTGTTCATCCATACGCTGTACACCTTATCTCCGGCCTTTAATTTAGTACCCTTTTCGATCAGGGTCTCAAGTTCCTTGTATCCGTCCTTTTCGATGGTATTGACGATACGGTCCACGCACTCACGCTCGGTCTTTGCCTCGCTGATAAATTCGCGGTAATCATCGCAGAGCTTGTTTAAGCTCTTAAGCTCTTTCTCGTCATACTTTTCCCATGCGTTTTTTCTTTCCATGTTCTGTTCCTTTCTTAATTGCACCTTCCCCTCAAATTTTGGCTTTATCAGGCACGGAGCTCGATCTCAAGTTCTTTCTTTAAGTTCTTTAAGATCTTGTGTACATAACCGTCCACAGCCTCGGTGGTGAATTCTTCATCGCCGGGTGTGAAGGTGATGGTAAATGCCATACTCTTTTTGTCTGCTGCGATCTGCTCGCCCTCGTAAACGTCAAAGAGATTGATCTCTGATACATATGAGCAGGCCTTTGAAATGACATCCTCAACCTGTCCGCAGGTAATATCCTTGTCCATGATAAGAGCAAGGTCACGGCTCTCTGTGGCAAATCTGGGAAGAGGCTTAAATACAGGTGCCTTTCCGTAGAATTTTGACAGCTTCTCCAAATCTATCTCACAGACATAAGCAGGATATCTCATGCTCTCTGCATTCATGATCTCGTAGGTCACTCTTCCGAGATAACCGATCTCCTCTCCCTCGCAGAAAATAGCGGCTGCCTGATAGGGGTGAAGGAAGGTTCTGGTAGTCTTTTCGTAGGTGAATGAAATATTCAGGCACTCTGCAACCGTCTCGGTAAGTCCCTTTAAGGTAAAGAAGGATTCATTCTTTCCGAAAACACCGATGCAGAGGGTCTCTCTCTCATCGGGATAATCCGTAAGAGGCAGATCCTTGGGGATGAATTTATTGCCTATCTCGAAGATCTTGCCCTCAAGATTTCCGCGCTTCTGGTTCCTGCCCATAGCATGGATCATCTGAGGTGCTAGAGTGGTTCTCATAAGTGAGAGTTCCTCGTTGATGGGATTCATTATACGGATGGCATGTCTTTCCAAAGCTCCCTCGGGAAGGCCTAAGAAATCAAGGTCCGAAGGTGAGAAGAATGAATAATGCATTCCCTCATAAGCTCCTGCTCCGCAGAGTGATTTCTTGATATGAAGTGTGGTCTTCTGACGGGGAGTCTGACCACCAATGGTTACTTTTGCGGTGGGCATGAATGTGGGCTTGATATGATCGTAGCCGTACATTCTGATAAGTTCCTCGGCAATGTCCGGATAATCCTCCATGTCCTCTCTGTATGCGGGCACATGAATGGTCAGTTCGTCTCCGTTTATCTCGGGAGCAAAATACAGTCTGGAAAGGATATCCTTGATATCAGCCTCGGGAACCTCAATTCCCAGAACACCGTTAACCTTCTTTATGCTGGCTTTCATCTCCCAGGGCTCTAAGGACTTGCCTGTGTTGACATCCTCATGGGTGGAGGATACCTTACCGCAGCCCAGCTCTTCGATCAAATGAAGCACTCTCTTCATAGCCATAACGGTGGCATACTCATCAACACCCTTAGAATATCTCTGGCTGGAGTCTGAGGACTGTCCCAGAGCACGGGAGCTCTTTCTGATATTGTCTCTTGCAAACTTTGCAGCCTCGAACATTACTTCGGTGGTGGTCTCTCTGATCTCCGAATTTAAGCCCCCCATGATACCTGCCAGTGCAACGGGCTTAACGCCGTCGCAGATAACGAGATTATTGGGATTAAGAGTAAACTCACTCTCATCGAGAGTAACTATTTTTTCACCCTCTTTTGCACGTCTGACAACGATCTCGTTTCCCTCAAGGAAATCGCAGTCAAATGCATGAAGGGGCTGACCCAGCTCACGCATGATATAGTTGGTGATATCCACAATATTTGAGATGGAATTGTTGCCTACAAGTGCAAGTCTCCTTCTCATCCAGGCGGGTGACTGACCCACTTTTACATCATAAACATAATGTGCGGAGTATCTGGGGCAGATGTCCTGCGCCTCAACAGATACCTTGAATCCCTCTTTCTTTACATCGGTGGGATGGAAGGAAAGATCGGGCTCATGGAGCTGTGTCTTGAGCACTGCAGCCACTTCTCTTGCAAGACCGTAAATGCTCTGGCAGTCAGGTCTGTTTGCGGTGATGGAAACATCAAAGATCCAGTCGTCCAGGCCGGTGATCTCTTTTACATCGGTGCCGGGCTTTGTATCCTCGGGAAGTACCAGAAGTCCGTTGTATCCTGCACCGGGATAGAGATTCTCATTCAGTCCGATCTCAACGCCGGAGCAGAGCATTCCGTTAGAATCATATCCGCGAAGCTTGCCCTTTTTGATGGTCATCACGCCTTCCACAGTGACATGATCCTTTGCTGTCGCATATACCACAGCTCCGGGAAGAGCCACGGGGAAAACACCGCCGGCACATACATTGTCGGCGCCGCAGCAGATCTGCAGGTTCTCGGGGCCTCCAACATCCACTGTGCACACATGAAGATGAGTCTCGGGAATGGGCTCGCAGGTAACAACCTTTCCAGCCACTACGCCGCTGATATCCTTACCCACCTGATACTTTTCTTCCACTTCAAATCCGCAGGAAAAAAGCTTCTCTTCAAGCTCATCTATGGAAACATTTATATCAACATAATCCTTTAACCAGGAAATAGGAACTAACATTTTAGTATATCCTCCGTATCATCAGTCATCTATCTGCTCAAGTACTCTCATATCGGATTCAAAGAGCATCTTGATATTGTTGATGCCATACTTTAACATGGCGATTCTCTCAAGTCCCAGTCCAAATGCAAATCCGGAGTACTTGTCAGAATCGATGCCGCAGTTTTCAAGGACCTTTTTGTTAACAACACCTGCACCCAGAACCTCTATCCAGCCGGTTCCCTTGCAGAGCTTGCAGCCCTTTCCGCCGCACTGGAAGCAGCTCACATCAACCTCTACCGAAGGCTCGGTGAAGGGGAAGTATGAAGGACGAAGTCTGGTGGTGGTCTCCTCTCCGAAGATCTGCTTTACGAACATATCAAGACTTCCCTTTAAGTCGCAAAGATTGATGCCCTCATCAACAACCAGTCCCTCCATCTGAGAGAACATGGGTGAATGTGTGGCATCATCGTCTGAACGGAATACCTTACCGGGGCTGACTATCTTAATAGGCGGCTTGGTGGACTCCATTACGTGGATCTGGCCTGCGGAGGTCTGTGTTCTCAAAAGAAATTCAGGAGAAAGATAAAATGTATCCTGCATATCTCTTGCGGGGTGATCCTGAGGAGTGTTAAGAGCGGTAAAATTGTAAAAATCCTTCTCGATCTCAGTGCCCTCATACACGGAAAATCCCATTCCCGCAAAGATATCTATAAGCTGATTTCTCACAGTGGTGATGGGATGAAGATTTCCCTTCTTTTGCATCTTGGCAGGCATGGAGATATCGATCTTCTCGCTCTCATACCGAAGCTTAAGCTCCTGCTCTTTGAGCTTACCATCAATGTCTTCAAAGAATCCGAGAGCCCACTGCTTTGCCTCATTTACGGCTTTACCGAAGTTTGCCTTCTGCTCGTTCGGTACCTGTGTCATCTCTTTCATGAGGGCGGAAAGTTTACCCTGCTTAGAATCGAGAAAGCTCTTTTTCAGTTCATAGAGTCCCTTTGAACTCTTTGCACTCTGTGCAGCTCCTTTGATCTCGGCCTTTAAGCTTTCGATCTGGCTCTGAAGCTCTGATAAGTCCTTCATTTTTTCATTTCTCCTTAGTATTAATCATTCCAGATAATCCTGGGTTGTATCTATTTCATCCTGCATATCCCGTGCATGAGCCTCTTCGTTTTCTCTGCCCAAGGGCTTTCGCACGGATTCGCCGAATCTATTCTCTTTAACGCTTTCACCGGCATTAAGCATGTCCCTGTGTTTTTTTGGATAGACCAGCACTATGTTCACCGGCTTAAAGTATTTATTCAGGTATGCTCCGTATAAAAAGAAAAGCAGACAAAAATAAATCCACAGCATCGCCACGATGACTACCGCAAAGTTCCCATACATGCTGTATGGATTGTACCTGCTGACGTAGAAGGAAAAGATCAGGGAAAAACCGATCCAGCAAAGAGCGGAAAAAACCGCCCCCGGTAGCTGTTCCCTGAATTTCTGCTTTTTGTTCGGCAGAAACGAATACAGCATGGCAAAAAAGAAAACAAGGATTATAAATATATATAAATGTCTGGGTTTCACCAGCACTCCCTGAAGTTCCGTAAAATGGGGCCAGACGCTGGTCAGGTACCTGGCTATGCTCTTTCCGAATACCATCAGGAGTAAACTGATGTACAGAGCAGCCAAGAGGATCAGGGTGTACAGACAGCATACGCCTCTCCTGACGAAAAAGTTCCTCTTCTCCTCCACGTCGTTAACGGCATTCAGTCCTTGCACCAGAGAAGCCACTCCCTTTGCTGCAGTCCACAAAGTCACGATAGCGGACACCGTCAGTACCGCATATCCGCCGGAATACACACTGTTGACCAGTCTCTCCACCAGATTCCAAAAGATCTCCGGCAATAATCCTTCGAAGAACTCGATCAGATCCAGCGCAGTGATCTTGGTGAAGGGAAGGATCGAGCACAGCAGGATCAGCATCGGCGTGAAAGACAAAAGCAGAAAAAAGGATGTGCAGGCCGCATAGGCATCAATGTTCAGCCTCTTTACGCTTTTGGAAAAATCATCAAATATTTTGTAAAGCTTTTTTATTATTTTCATAGGTGATTTTTGGGCATAATAATAGCCCTTTGGATGTCTCCGCCTTTTGACGCCTAGCTACTGCTAGGTGGGTTGCCGCAACCATGACTTCTGCCTTCCCCTGGCTCTTACGAGGGGGCCTGACATCCGACAGGCGATGTAGGTATCCCGTTAAAGGTAAATGTAGGTTCAAAAATCCGAAGACTGACCTTAGGGCCACTTTTATTATACAAAAAGTATCCTAAAGTAGCAACATATAAACCCACAAAAAAATATATCCTATATTGTACATTATGTAAACAATATACTATTTTCCTGATGCAATGCTTCTCATAGTCTTTGCCTGTTTCTCATCCTTTGGAACGGGCTTCTGTACCAGAGTAACAATAAGCGCGGGTATGAATGCAAAGTATGCAAACAGGTAATATCCCGCAAAATTCCTGCCTTTTTTCTTTGCGATATTGGCCGGGATGGTCGCAATGAACAGCGGAACAACAAATAAAGCAGCTATGATAAGCAGACCGAATCCCGAAAAAATAAACTCCAGCGGACCGAAATTGGCGATCTCGCTGTTCAGATTGTTTAAAGCCTCTGCGGCTTCCGTCGCATCAGCGCTTAAAAGTAAAAAATAACCTGTCATATATACCCCAAAAAACCGCCACCATGGTATAACGGTGGCGGTTTGTTATTATATTGGATCCTTCAAAAGAAATATCTTTCGATCAGGAATTAAAGCTGAGGGCCTGCAGCAACGAGTGCCTTACCTGCATCATTGGTCTCATACTTCTTGAAGTTCTTGATGAATCTTCCTGCAAGATCCTTTGCCTTGGTCTCCCACTCGGTAGGATCTGCGTAAGTATCTCTGGGATCAAGGATCTCAGTGGAAACTCCGGGAAGCTCGGTAGGAACTTCGAAATCGAAATAAGGGATCTTCTTGGTAGGAGCCTTCTTGATGTCTCCGTTAAGGATAGCATCGATGATTCCTCTGGTATCGGGAATGGAGATTCTCTTTCCGGTTCCGTTCCATCCGGTGT
>CACXGM010000033.1 GCA_902767075.1 uncultured Lachnospiraceae bacterium | reverse complement strand
TACATGACGATTAACCCACCATCACTTAGTTAATTATCTGTAGAGCAGAGGTGGATTGGAGTCGTCGCCTTCGTTTAAGTCTTTGAGTGATTCGCGCATTTTATTGTCGGAAGCAACGGAGGCTTCACTTGCAAGATCCATATATTCGATGAAGATATCGGAAATATCTTTTCCCTGTTCATCGGCGATGACCTTCATAATGGGTTTCAGTGCATCCAACTGTACTGAGACCCTTGTTTTTTGAGGATCGATATCCCCAAGCACTTCCTCTGCGTATTTATTTATCCGGTCCAGCATTTTTCTCTGTTCGTCAGTCATTGTAAAACTCCTTTATTGTATAAAGATGATTATTATTGTATAAAAAATTCGTACATTTTTCTTAAGTATTTTAACATAAATCTATAGATTATGGTAAAATAAATGAGTGTTTATTTTTGAAAGTTTTAATGACGTAGTAATCTTTTTAGAAGGAGATTTCCTATGAACAAGAAGCTTTATAAATTGATGAATTGGGCTGATATTGAAGAGATCATTTATTCTGAATGTGATCATCCCCAGGATCTTTTGGGACCTCATAAAGCCGGAAACTACACTCTGGTACAGGCCTATTTCCCCGGAGCGGCAGAGGCCGGCATCAAATGGAAGACTTCTAACGGTTCAGATGAGATCACTCAGATGGAACTGGCGGATGATGACGGATATTTCGCTGTGCTTCTCCCGGAAAAGGGTGTTAAACAGTATTCATATAAGGTTACTTACAAGGATGAAAATAAGCAAAAGAATGCTTTTTACGGAGATCCCTACAGACATTCGGATATAATCAGGAAGTCTGATGTTGAGGACTTTAGAGCAGGAAAACTGTTTAATGCCCAGGAGGTTTTCGGAGCTCACAATATAGAACATGACGGAGAGAACGGCACTCTTTTTGCCGTTTGGGCACCCAATGCCATGAGAGTCAGCGTTATCGGTGACTTTAACAACTGGGATGGTCGAATGCACCAGATGAAGAGGATCTTCGGCAGTGTGTTTGAACTTTTTATTCCCGGAAACAACGAGAATAAAAAGTATCAATTTGAGATCAAACTTAAGGGAGATAAGATCTTAAAGAAAAATGATCCCTATGCGGTTCGTTTTGAAGACGGAATCTCCGTGATAGCTGAGGAACCTGCTTTTAAGTGGACGGACAAGGCATATATGTCCAAAAAGAAGGACAATAGTGATCTTTTGATCTATGAAGTTTTGTATGATCATTTTTCTTCTAATGCAAAACAGCTTAAAAAGGAGATCGCAGCCCTTATCAATGATGTAAAGGATCAGGGGTATACCTGTGTGCTCTTCAATCCCGGAGCACTTACGGACAGAAAGAAGCGGATCACTGCCAATTTCTTTCAGATCAATCCCTATATTAATTCCGCAAATGGGTTAAAGATGATCGTCGATGCACTTCACGGCGAAGATATACGTGTGATCTTTAAATGGATGCCCGCCGGATTCGGAAGAGAAGAATATGGACTAGAGAAATTTGACGGATCTTGTCTTTTCGAACATCAGGATCCGAGACAAGGAATCAGTGCAGATACATTAAGATGCATTTTCCAGTACGGCAGACCCGAGGTTATCAGCTTTTTGATGTCCGGTGGACTTAACTGGGTAAAAGAATTCCATGCCGACGGAATATGTATTTCCGGCGTTGCAAAGATGCTGTATCTTGATTATGGTAAAAGACCCGGAGAATGGATTCCAAATATTTACGGAAATAACGAGAATCTTGAAGCAATATCCTTCATCAAGGAATTTATCAATGAGTTAAAGAAGATCAATCCGTCCGCCATTGTCATGGCTGAGGACAGCTCCACCCACGGCGGAATGACTGTGTCTCAGGATGACAACGGAATCGGCTTTGATTACAAGTGGAATGAGGGATTTGTAGGAGAATACTTCGGATATATTTCTCACGATCCCATTGAAAGGGGAAATATTCAGAATCAGCTTACGGATGAACTGGTATATTCCTATGCGGAGAGATTTATCCTGCCTTTGACAGATGACCTTCTCATGAGAAACGGAGGTCTTTTGGATCTTTTCCCCGGAAATGAGGAGCAAAGATACAGGAGTCTGCGTCTGAGTATTGCATATTCCTATATGCATCCGGGATATAAGCTTATCTCTGAAACCTTTAACACTGCTGCGGATAAGCTGTGTGCAAACTTGAATAAACTATACAGTGAAGAACCTGCTCTCTGTGAAACAAACGAGGACCCCGAGAGCTTTGAATGGCTCAGCAATCTGAATCGTGAGGGCTGTTACGTTTCCTTTGTCAGAAAGACAGACGATCCTGAGGATATGCTTATCGCGGTGGCAAATTTTGCAGGAATAGAGCAGAGCATTACTACAGGTGTTCCTTACGAAGGAAAATATAAGGAACTGCTTAATACCGATGCTAAAGAGTATGGCGGAACGGGTATCGTAAACGCTCAGATAAAGAGAGCAATAGACGATCAGGCCGATGGAAGAGCCCAGTCCATAACACTTAAGCTGGCACCTTTATCGCTCTCTATCCTTAAGTTCATTCCTTACACGGAGACTGAGCTTGCTAAGGTGATTGAGGAGAGGATCAGGAGAAACACTCCCATAAAAAAGTCTTCAAAGAAAAAGCCTGCTGCCGGTAATACAAAAGCATCAGGTAAAACTACTAAATAAATGATTTAATAAACGAGTCGGGGATAAAAATGCAGGAATTGTTTTTATTATCAGGAAACGTTGAAGAGAATCCTATCGCTGCGGTTTTGACCGATCCTGTTAACGGATTGGCGAATGCAGAGAATCTGTTTAAGTCAGGCGTGATAAAGAGCTATTTAACCGGACTTGCTCCAAAGGCTTTAAATGTCGGCATCAGGATAGTGATAGCTGCCGTACTGTTTGTTGTAGGAATACAGCTTATCAAACTTGTTCGCAAGCTAATCTCTAAAGCTATGTCTAAAGCCAAAGCGGATATGGGAGTGAAGCAGTTTGTGGACTCCTTTGCCAATGCGGCCTTAATAGTTCTTTTGATAATGTTTGTGGCTATCCAGTGCGGCATAGATGCTGCCAGTATAGTAGCTATAATCGGATCTGTTGGTGTGGCTATATCACTGGCGGTACAGGGAAGTCTGTCAAATCTTATCGGCGGAGTTTTGATCTTACTGTTAAAGCCTTTTTCTGTTGGTGATTATATTGTTGATTCCAATTCAGGAAAAGAAGGAACCGTCATCGAGATCAAGATATTCCACACAAGGCTTCGTACCTTTGATAATATGATCGTGGTACTTCCCAACGGTAATCTTGCCAACAGCGTAATAACAAATGTCACTAAGGAAAAGAACAGAAGAATAGACGTAAAAGTCAGCATTTCATATTCATCCGATATCGACAAAGCAAAGGAAGCCCTCTGTGAGATGCTGGAAAAGGATGAAAGCGTTCTGAAGGACAAGGAACACAGGGCTATCGTTGATGCTCTGTCGGAGAGCAGTGTGGATCTGATCGTCAGATTCTGGGTAAAAACAAAAGATTATTGGGACAGTTACTACCGCATAACGGAGAATACAAAAAAGACTCTTGATAGCGCAGGTATAACCATACCTTTCCCTCAGGTGGATGTGCATATGATCGATCGGTGAGAGCTTTTTTTTGAGTGATCATTAATGAAACTGATTTAATGAATTAGTTTCCTAAATTGGTTGCTTTTTTGCCTATCTTTGTATATAATTACATAGGTTTAGGCTGAAATAGCTCAGTTGGTAGAGCACTTCACTCGTAATGAAGGGGTCGAGGGTTCGAGTCCCTTTTTCAGCTGATAATACTAAATATGCGGGAGCGCACTTGAAAACCTTGATAGATCAAGTGGCTCTCGCATTTCTAAAATCTGGATTCGGAGGCATTAGTCATGGCTCAGCTTTGGGGCGGACGTTTCAAGGATAAAACCGATAAAGAAGTATATGATTTCAATGCATCGATCAATTTTGACAAAAGATTGATAGGAGTCGATATCGCCGGGAGCAGAGCTCATGTTAAAATGCTGGCTAAACAAGGCATCCTGACAGAGGCGGACAGGGATTCTATTCTGGATGGCTTAAATACCATTGAAGATGATGTAAAAAGCGGTAATCTGATAATCACAGATGAGTATGAGGATGTTCACAGCTTCGTGGAGGCGGTACTGACAGACCGCATCGGTGAAGCGGGCAAGAGACTTCATACCGGCAGAAGCAGAAACGATCAGGTTGCTCTTGACATGAGACTTTATACAAAGAGCCGTGTTGCCGGAACGGATAAGCTTCTCTATGTTTTGATCGAAAGTATTTTGAATACAATGAAGGATAATGTGGATACCTTTATGCCGGGATTCACTCACCTTCAGAAGGCGCAGCCCATCACTCTTGCGCATCATTACGGTGCTTACCTTGAGATGTTCAGGAGGGACAGGGGAAGACTTCACGATCTGTTTATCAGAATGAATGAATGCCCCCTTGGCGCAGGAGCCCTTGCGGGAACTACTTATCCGCTGGATCGTGAGTTTACCGCAAAAGAACTTGGCTTTGACTGCCCTACCAGAAACAGTATCGATTCAGTTGCAGACAGAGATTATGTCCTTGAATATTTATTCACACTGTCTACTGTAATGATGCATCTTTCCAGATTTTGCGAGGAGATCATCATCTGGAACAGCAATGAATATCAGTTTGTTGAGATCGATGATGCTTTTTCCACAGGAAGCAGTATAATGCCGCAGAAAAAGAATCCCGATATTGCTGAACTTGTGAGAGGAAAGACCGGACGTGTATACGGAGCACTCATGTCACTTCTCACCACCATGAAGGGACTTCCTCTTGCATACAACAAAGATATGCAGGAAGATAAAGAGATCGCATTCGATGCTATGGATAATGCGGATAATTGCATTCATCTTTTCACAGGCATGATCAGCACCATGAAGTTCAGGAAAGAGCGGATGGCAAAGAGCGCCATGAACGGCTTTACAAACGCTACCGATGCCGCAGATTACCTGGTGGGCAAGGGAGTGGCTTTCAGAGATGCTCACAGGATCATCGGAGAATTGGTGCTTGCATGTATAGATAAGAATAAATCCATCGAAGAGATGACTCTTGATGAACTAAAGGAAATCAGCCCTGTATTCGATAAAGACATATATGAGGCGATTTCTCTCGAGACATGTGTTGAAAAGAGACTGACCGTTGGCGCTCCCGGAAAAGCAGTTATGCAAAATGAGATCCTGGAAGCTGAAAACTATCTTAAGAATAATCCGGCGTTAAACGTTTAATTTTATTGGCCGGTAAATTAGAGGAGATGACTAAAATGAGCGAGAAACTTAAAGTTGGTATCTTAGGTGCAACCGGTATGGTTGGTCAGAGATTTATCTCTCTGCTTGAAAACCATCCCTGGTTCGAAGTTGTAACAGTGGCAGCAAGCCCCAGAAGCGCAGGCAAAACCTACGAAGAGGCTGTTGGCGGCAGATGGAAAATGACCACTCCCATGCCTGAAGCTGTTAAGAAGCTTATTGTCAAGGATGTTACCGAGGTTGATAAGGTAGCATCAGAGGTTGACTTCGTATTCAGCGCAGTCGACATGACAAAGGAAGAGATCAAAGCCATCGAGGAGGCTTACGCAAAGACTGAGACTCCCGTTGTTTCAAATAACAGCGCTCATCGTTGGACTCCCGATGTTCCCATGGTCGTTCCCGAGATCAATGCAGAGCATATGAAGGTTATAGAGTTCCAGAAGAAGCGTCTCGGAACCACCAGAGGATTTGTGGCTGTTAAGCCCAACTGCTCTATTCAGAGCTATGCGCCTGTTCTTACCGCATGGAGAGAGTTTGAGCCTACCGAGGTTGTGGTTACCACCTATCAGGCTATTTCAGGTGCAGGAAAGACCTTTAAGGATTGGCCCGAGATGGAAGGAAATATTATTCCCTACATCGGCGGAGAAGAAGAAAAGAGTGAGAAAGAACCCCTCAGGATCTGGGGTGAGATAAAGGACGGAGTGATCGAGCCTGCTACCTGGCCTAAGATCACAAGTCAGTGCATACGTGTGCCTGTTCTGAACGGACATACCGCTGCTGTGTTTGTTAAGTTCAACAAAAAGCCTACCAAAGAGCAGCTTATCGAGAAGATGGTAAACTTCAAGGGAGCACCTCAGGAACTCAATCTTCCCAGCGCACCCAAGCAGTTCATCCGTTACATGGAAGAGGATAACAGACCTCAGGTAACACTTGATGTTGATTATGAAAACGGTATGGGCATCAGCATTGGAAGACTTCGTGAAGACAGCATTTATGACTGGAAGTTTGTAGGACTTTCCCACAATACAGTCAGAGGAGCTGCAGGCGGCGCTGTACTGTGCGCGGAGCTTTTAAAGGCTCAGGGCTATATAGCCAAAAAGTAATACCTTTATGATCATTACTTAAAATACATTTCAGGAGTACGTGATTAATGAGCAATCTTCAGTATCAGCTGGATCTGCTGAAGGCGATGAACAGCAAGATATCTGAAAGCGAGCATATGTATAAGCTTATTGTTGAGCAGGCTTCGCTTTCTTTTATCTACTATTCTTTTGAGAAAGATACATACTTTTCCATGGGTTCTTTTAACAAGGTCTTTGGCTTTCAGGTTGTGAACAACAATGACCTTGACAGATTCTTTTCTTTCTTTGATTCATCTAAGGAATCCAGGATAAGGGAGATCTTTTTCTCGGAACGGTTTTCAAAAAATGAGGAATCTATCGATGTCCTCGATTCATACGGAAAAAGATGGTTCAGGATTGTTTGCTCAAAGATCTACGACGAGAATGATACTATTACCGATAAGGTCATCAAGATAATCGATATCACCAAGGATATGTCAAAGAATGATGAACTTCTCTACATGGCATATTATGATTCGCTTACCGGTATCTATAACAGAAACTATTTCATCACTCTTTTGGACAGCTTTATTTCAAGAGCCAAGGATAATGGTGAAAAGGTAGCTCTTTTAACCATAGACATTGATAATTTCAAAAAGGTTAACGACGGACTGGGTATGATCATCGGAGACGAGTTCCTGCAGCAGTTCGGAAGCTACTTAAAGACTATTGCGGATGAACGGGTTCTGGTGACCCATCTTTCCAATGATATTTTTGGAATAGGTATCTATAATCCCTACGGAGATTATTCTGTTGATGTCTTTATTGAAAAGATCCGGAAAAGACTTTTAGAGCCCTTTGTGATGAGCATGGGAATGGAAGTGACTGTAAGCGTCAGCTTTACCATCGCAGAGTTCCCCGATGCGGCAGATTCCGCTCTTGATCTTATCAATTGCGGTGATATCGCTATGTATAAGGCGAAGACCCTTGGAAATAATCAGACCGTGTACTTTGATGCAAAGATGCTTGAAGACTTCATGAACAATGTAAGTCTTGAGAATAAGCTTTCGGATGCGGTTATCAATCACAAGTTTGAAGTGTACTTCCAGCCTCAGTTTCATGCAGATACGCAAAAGATAAGAGGACTTGAGGCTCTGGTGAGATGGAAGGATGACGACAAAGGATTCATTCCGCCTTCAGTGTTCATACCTATTGCGGAAAAGAACGGCTCCATTATACCTATTGGGAATTATGTGCTGGACAGAAGTATCAGACAGTTTTCGGAATGGAGAAAGAAGTTTAAGCACGACTTTACCATGTCCATTAATATCTCTGCGGTACAGTACAAGAGGGAAGACTTTGTTGACAATGTTATAAACACCATTCACAAGTATGATGTGGATCCTAAGTTTATTGAGCTTGAGATCACCGAGAGTATTCTGATCGATGATTTCGAGCTGGTTACCGCAAAGATTGAAAAACTCAGGGAATTTGGTATCAAGATATCTCTGGATGATTTCGGTACGGGATATTCTTCATTGTCATATCTTATGAGGATGCCAATCGATACCCTTAAGATCGATAAGAGTTTTGTGGATTCCGTAATGGTTGATAATTCTACCAGGATCATACTGGATTCCATCTTAAGCATGTCTCATAATATGGGATTTGAATCCGTAGCGGAAGGTGTTGAAGACGAAAATCAGTACAATTACCTTAATGCTAAGGGGTGCAATGTCATCCAGGGATTCTATATGGGCAAACCTGTACCTGCGGATGATATAACAAAGATCCTTGAAGAGTGCCCTGAATAACATGATCATTTAAAATTTTTTAAGAACGCAAAGGCAATATGTTTTATTTTAAAGTGCCGATGCGTTCTTAGTTTAACTTTTAGCAGGAGATAATTCTTTTGGGTAAGAATCTTTATATAGCGGAGAAGCCCAGCGTAGCAAGGGAATTCGCAAATGCCTTAAAAGAGAATATGAAAAAGGGCGACGGTTTCATGGAAAGCGAAAAATCAGTGGTGACCTGGTGTGTCGGTCATCTGGTTTCCATGAGTTATCCCGAAACCTATGATGAAGCGCTTAAAAAATGGTCTCTTACTACCATTCCCTTTATCCCCGATAAATTCAAATATGAAGTCATCGGATCTGCTTCAAAGCAGTTTCAGATCGTAAAAGGATTACTTAACAGAGAGGATGTGGATTGCATCTATATCTGTACCGACTCCGGACGTGAGGGAGAATATATTTATCGTCTGGTAGATGACATGGCGGGGGTTCATGACAAACAAAGGCGCCGCGTATGGATAGATTCCCAGACTGAAGAAGAGATCCTGAGAGGCATCCGTGAGGCGAAGGACTGGTCCGAGTATGATGCGCTTTCCGCAGCAGCATATTTGAGGGCTAAAGAAGATTATCTGATGGGTATCAATTTTACCCGTGCCCTTTCTCTTAAATACGGATACAAGATAAAAGAGGAACTTAAGCGTGACAAAAGCGTGATAGCTGTAGGGCGCGTTATGACCTGTGTACTGGGTATAGTGGTGAACAGGGAAAGGGAGATCAGAGCTTTTTCAAAGACTCCTTTTTACCGTGTTCTCGGTAAGTTCTCAATTAACGGACATGAATTCAGCGGAGAATGGAAGGCTGTTGAGGGATCTCATTATTTTCAGTCTCCGAAGCTTTACAAAGAAAACGGATTTAAGAATAAAGCCGATGCCCAGGCTCTCATAAATGCATTGTCGAAACCTGCGGTTAATCCGGAGACCGGCGCAGAAGAGATGAGACCCTGCGTCATAGATTCCGTAGAAAATAAAAAAGAGACAAAGAATCCTCCTCTTTTATATAATCTTGCCGAACTTCAAAACGATTGCTCAAAATACTTTAAGATCAGTCCTGACCAGACCTTAGCTATTGCACAGGAACTTTATGAGAAAAAACTGACTACATATCCCAGAACCGATGCAAGAGTGCTGTCAACTGCTGTGGCAAAAGAGATCACAAAGAATATCGGCGGATTAAAGGGATACGGAATATGCGCACCCATAGCTGCTGAAGTCTTGGAGAAGGGCATGTATAAAGGCCTTGAAAAGACCAGATATGTAAATGATAAACAGATCACTGATCACTATGCCATCATTCCTACGGGACAGGGGCTTGGAGCACTTAATTCCCTGAATCAGACCAGTGCAAGGGTATATGAGATGATCGTCAGAAGATTTCTGGCTGTTTTCTATCCTGCGGCTGTTTACAGAAAGTTTGCCGTAGTAAGTAAAATTGCCGGTGAAAAGTTCTTTGCCAATTTCAAGGTACTGGAGAGTGAAGGATATTTGAAGGTGACGGAGTTTTCTTTTAAAAAGACGGAAAACTCCGACTCTGCAAAGAATTCACAGACAAGCGATAAGGCACAGGACGGAGCAAAGGATTCCGACGATGAAAAGGAAAGCGAATCCGCTGAGCAGGAGACAAATGATACCGGCCTTCTGGAAGAACTGAAGAAAGCAAAACAAGGAACGCCTCTTGATGTCAAAGGATATGAACTTAAAGAGGGAGAGACTTCTCCGCCCAAAAGATATACTTCCGGAAGCATTATCCTGACTATGGAAAACGCAGGGCAATTCATTGAAGATGAGGAACTTCGGAGCCAGATAAAGGGAAGCGGCATCGGAACCAGTGCAACCAGAGCGGAGATACTTAAAAAACTTGAGACTAATGAATATATCAGTATAAACAAAAAGACTCAGGTCTTGACTCCCACGCTCCTGGGTGAGGCTATATATGATACCGTGGACAATTCCATAAAGTCACTTTTAAATCCCTCACTTACAGCGAGCTGGGAGAAGGGACTGACTCAGGTGGCATCAAAGGAGATAGAGCCTGAGGTTTATATGCAAAAGCTTTCGGATTATGTTACAAAATGGACTAACGCGGTAAAAGGCATGAACAATCAGTACCAGATCATTAACTGTATCAGCCGCGTCAGACAATACTATAAAAAGACCAAATAAAGGGGAAGACTATGGATAACATCAAAATAAACGATCTGTATGATCTTAATGAAACTATTGCAGCTAAGCTTTTTGAGGGACATACATATCCCTGGGAAGTGCTGCCGGAGATCTCGGATTTTATTAAAGAACTTGGCGAAACTCTTCCTGCCGATAGATACGAAAAACAGGATGAAGATATCTGGGTGGCAAAATCAGCAAAGGTTGCAGCAACAGCCAGTCTTAACGGCCCCCTTATCATAGATGAGGATGCGGAAGTCAGACACTGCGCTTTTATAAGAGGAAACGCCATTATAGGTAAGGGGGCAGTGGTGGGGAATTCCACCGAGCTTAAAAATGTTGTGCTCTTTAACAAGGTACAGGTTCCTCATTACAATTATGTGGGAGATTCAATACTTGGCTATAAGTCCCACATGGGGGCAGGATCCATCACATCGAATGTAAAGAGCGATAAAAAGCTTGTTGTTGTAAAGGGAGAAGAAAAATACGAAACAGGCTTAAAGAAATTCGGAGCTATGCTCGGCGACAATGTTGAAGTTGGATGCGGAAGTATTCTGAATCCGGGATCCGTCATCGGGAGAAATGTGAACATTTATCCCCTTTCAAGTGTCAGAGGTGTGATCCCTTCCGGAACTATCTATAAAAAGGCCGGGGAAGTGGTCGAAAAGATAAAAAATTAATAGTTTTTTAATAATTATCTCAAAAATAATTGATATTGGGTCTCATTTGTGCTAAAATACAAGATGTTGTTTAATTATTTATTTTTTTGCAAAGGAGATTGAAAAATGAGCAAGAAAAATAGTATCACTTCAATGGCTCTTGGAATTGCCAGCGTTGTTCTTGGTCTTAACGGTCTTGAGTCCTATGGTATCATGGCTGTAGCAGGCCTTGTATGTGCTATCCTTTCCATGAACTTCAAGAAAAAGGCTGATGCAGAAGGAATGGGAGAGAGCGGTTTTGCTAAGGCAGGTAAGATCACCAGCATTGTAGGACTTGTATTCTCCATCATCGGTCTCGTTGGTGGTATCATCTGTGGTATCTGCATTTGCACCGGCGCTGTTGCCGGAACTGCACTTGGCGGACTTGAAGCTGCAGGATATTCTTTTCAGTAATTGATTTTTTTAGGGCCCTGGTGCTTCATGTACCGGGGCTTTTTTGCTAAAATATTATTGCTTGAATTTATTACTAGATTTGGATGGTTTTTTTATGTACCCTTATGTCAGTTTTTTCGGAAAGCCCTACAGTTCTTACGGCGTGTTTGCGATAATAGGACTTGCAGCTGCTGTTCTTTACAGTTTTATTGTTCACAAGATCACTAAAGACAAAAAAGATTTTTTTGACAGAGTAATTTATATTGTATATTGCGGTGCTGCCGGCGGTATATGCGCTGCGATCCTATATCAGCTTACAAATATAAAGGGGTGGATCAAAGCATTACCTTTTCTGTTTTCTGATTTTGATAAGTTTAGATCCTATTTATCCTTCGGAATCGTCTTTTATGGCGGTATGTTCGGGATTTTTATAGGATTTATGATATATTCCAGGTTTTTCAAGGAAGATACCAGAGAATGGCTTCGGACATCCGTTCCCGGAGTTCCTCTTTTCCATGCCTTCGGAAGAATGGGATGCGCGGTTGGCGGATGCTGCTACGGTATTCCAAAGCTTTCTTCCGGCTCATACAATTATGAGACCGGACTCTTTGATCTGGACGGCGGGCCATTTGTGCACGGGGCCTGCATCTATAACGCAAGGATAGGTCACTATTGTATCCCCATTCAGCTGATCGAGTCCTGCGGACTTATCCTGATAGTGATAATACTCATCCTTTATCTGCGTTTCGGTAAGGATAAAAAAGCATATTACAGACCTATGGGATTGTATTTTGTAATGTATGGTGTTCTGAGGTTTATTACCGAGTTTTGGAGAGGTGACCTTATCAGAGGAATCTGGGGACCTTTTTCAACATCACAGTACATCAGTATGATAGTGATCCCCATTGGTATTTATTGTCTTGTATGTCCTACGGAAAAGAGCATTTTTGAAAAATGGTATAACGGTGCTTTATACAAGAAGGATAAAGAGACTGATAAAGATATATATAAAGAGAAAGATAAATAGATCAGATAACAAGTTTGATTAAGGAGGGATATTATGTTTTGTCCTAAATGCGGCACAAAAAACGATGATGATGCTTTATTCTGTGCAAATTGCGGAACCAAACTTGAGGTTCCCACACCCGTGGCAGAGCCTGCGCCCGCACCCGTGGAGGCTGCAGCACCTGTAGTAGAACCTGCGCCTGCCCCTGTAGTGGAGGAAGCACCTGTAGCTGAGCCTGCAGCCACACCTGTAGAGGCAGCACCTGTAGAAGAACCGGCACCTGTACCCGTAGAGGCAGCACCTGTGGCAGAGCCGGCGCCCGTTCCTGTAGTGGAGGAAGCACCTGCAGCAGAGCC
>CACXGM010000032.1 GCA_902767075.1 uncultured Lachnospiraceae bacterium | reverse complement strand
TTATTCTGACACTGGGGATCATTCTGAATTTCCTGGTGCTTTTCGCGTTCAAATATCTGGATTTTGCACTGGATTCACTGAACTCTGTATTGGGTATGTTTCATAAGGGACCGTATAGCTTTACACTTGCACACACATTGCCCGTTGGTATTTCCTTCTTTACCTTTCAGGCTGTGGGATACATGGTGGATGTATACCGAGGAGAGATAGGAGCGGAGAAAAATTTCCTTAAGTATGCTCTCTTTGTCAGCTTCTTTCCGCAACTGGTGGCGGGACCCATCGAGAGAAGCAAAAATCTTCTCACACAGATAAACAAAATATCAAAGGAAAGGCTCTGGAGCAGGGACAAGATCGTATCAGGTATCGGCATGATGATCTGGGGATTCTTTATCAAGATGGTGATCGCAGACAGAGCCGCTGTATATGTGGATTCCATCCATGACAGATTATATGCTGCCGGTACTGTGGAGACGGTTTTCGCCGCTGTGTTGTTCACACTTCAGATATATACGGATTTCGCAGGTTATTCATCCATTGCCATCGGTGCCTCCAGGATTATTGGCATCGATCTGATGGAGAATTTTAATACTCCTTTTTTTGCGGAAAACATTGCAGACTTCTGGAGAAGATGGCATATTTCCCTCAGTACCTGGTTCAGGGACTATCTCTACATCCCCCTTGGCGGAAGCAGATGCAGCAAGCCGAGACATATCTTAAATATCATGATCACTTTTTTGGTCAGCGGACTGTGGCACGGAGCTGACTGGAAATTTGTGGTCTGGGGCGGACTTCACGGACTGTATCAGGGAATAGGCATTTTGCTGAAACCCATCACCGGGAGGTTTGAGAGGTTCACTAAGGCGGATACCAAAAAGTTTGGCTTCAGGATATGGAAGGTGATCCTTACGAATATCCTTGTGATCTTTGCTTTTATCTTTTTCAGAGCAGAATCCGTGGCCACCGGCTTTTCCTACGTCGGGCGCATGTTCACAAAGTGGAACCCCTGGGTACTGTTTGACGACAGTCTCTATAACTGGGGACTGGATCATTTCGAGATGAATATACTCGGCATAGCGCTTCTGATCCTTTTGGTTGTATCAATTGTGAGATACAAAAAGAATCTGGACTTTGGAAGATATCTTCTCACACAGAATATTGTTTTCAGATGGGCTGTGTATATCCTGTTGGCCGTATTTGTCATAGTCTTTGGTCAGTACGGTATTGATTTTGATTCCAATCAGTTTATCTATTTTGCATTTTAACGGTATTTGAAAGGATTGTTAAATGAAGGCTAAAAGGATCATATCTGCGGTTTTGATCGCGGCGATCTTTATATTATGCATATGGGGAACCTATCGCGTGCTTCGCTGGAAGGATACGGTGAAAAAATATACCTCCTCCGTCACCCAGATGTATGAGACCGGAAGAAATCTGACGGATGTTGTGTTTGTCGGGTCCAGTCATTGCTACTTCTCCGTTTATCCCCAGTATTTCTGGGAGGATATGGGGGTGAGCGTATTTGATCTGGCTGTCTCATCCCAGGATTATAAGTCTGCATATTATCAGCTGAAGGAACTGCTAAAGACCCAGAACCCCAAGGTGGTCTTTATGGATGTGTACGGTATCACCTATGATGAGCAGCAGGTGGCGGGAAATGAGTACAGAAATCTTCTGTCAATGAATACAAGCATAAATTCTGTTGAGCATGTATTAATGGATTCGAGCAAGGAAAAATGGCTTGATTATATTTTCAGGTTTCCCATCATCCACACCAGATATAAAGAGCTGGGGAAATTTGATTTTGTTGATTATAAGCCAAATTCCTTTATACGCGGGGAGACGCTGACCTGGAGGAAAAACGGTCAGGGAGAACCGCTTTTTGCCGACGGAGAGCTAAACCCCATTCCTCTTGATAAGGACCGGTTAAAATGGCTTGACGATATGGTAAAGCTGTCGGAGAAGGAGAAATTTTCCCTGGTGTTCTATACCTCCCCATATTTTACAACGCAAGAAGAGCAGGCCCAGACCGACGCGGTTTCCGTATATGCTGAGGAGCACGGGATCCCCATGTTTGACTTAAACCGTTTGAGACGTGAGATAGGTTTTGATTTTTATGAAGATCTCATAGATTCGGGACACTGCAATGCTTATGGGGCCAGAAAGATAGCAGATTTTTTTGAAAACTATCTGTCGGAAAACTTTGACTTAACGGACCATAGAGGCGATGAGAGATATTGGCAGTGGGATATGGACCTTAAGTGGTACGATCACTGCAGGATACTGGAGGGAATGGAGGATGCTGCGGATATGCCGTCCTATACCGCTCTGGCTTCAGAACTGTCCGATACTGTCACCGTCATCAGCCTGGAAGGAAATGAATATGCCGATGGTGAATATCCGGATTATGTCACGGCTCTTTCGGAATTCGGGATCGATGTAATGGCGGAAGGCGCCGGAAAGTGGATATACCGTGACGGCAGGGCTGAAAAGGTGCTTGATAATGATGTAAATGCAAAAGAGTATTATCTTGAACTGAACAATACGGATACCTTACGGCTTAAATATGAGGGAGACTACCTTTTCAAAGAAAATATAATGATAAACCGAGACAGCTATTACAATAAATACTGCAGGCTTGCTGTTATAGTTTATGACTGTATGAGCGGCGAGGTGGTCAGCTACAGGTGTTTTTAGCATTATTTATAGTATTTTAATACACAAAAAGCATAAACAGTGCTAAAATTATCAACGTATGAGAACCAAGTTTGTTAACACTAACCGCTGATGCGGCGTGGCATTATTAAGAAAGAGGCGATATAAATGACTAAGATCGATGTAGTATCAGGTTTCTTGGGCGCGGGAAAGACTACGCTTATCAAGAAACTTCTGGCTGAAGCATTAAACGGCAGCAAGACCGTCCTTATCGAGAATGAATTCGGTGAGATCGGAATCGACGGCGGCTTTTTAAAGGAGTCGGGAATAGAGATAAAGGAGATGAACTCCGGATGTATCTGCTGCTCGCTGGTAGGAGATTTCGGAACTTCACTCAAGGAAGTTATAAACACCTATGCACCTGAGAGAATTCTTATCGAGCCCTCGGGAGTAGGTAAGCTCTCCGATGTGTTGAAGGCTGTTGAAAACACCGCGGGTTCGCTTGATGTTCAGATAAACAGTGCGGTAGCGGTGGTTGATGCCACAAAGGCAAAGATGTATATCAAGAACTTCGGTGAGTTCTTCATCAACCAGATCGCATATGCGGGAACCATCATCCTGAGCCGTACAGACAAGGCTTCACAGGAAAAGATAAACGAGGCAGTAGCACTTATCAGAGAGCACAACACTCAGGCTACTATCATCACCACTCCCCTTGCCGAGCTTGACGGAAAGGCAGTATTAGATACCATCGAGGGAGCTGACAAGATCGATGATCTTCTGGCTGAGATGATGGAGAAGGCAAAGGCTGAGCCGGAGCATGAGCATCATCACCATCATCACGAATATGATGAGAACGGTGTCTGCAGCTGCGGCCACCATCACGATGACGATGACGACGATGATGATGACGAGTGCTGCCATCACCACCATCATCATGACGACGACGATGACGAGCACGAGTGCTGCCATCACCACCATCATCACGACGATGACGACGATGATGAGCATGAGCATCATCACCATGATCATGAGCATCATCATCACCATCATGCGGATGATGTATTTGACAGCTGGGGAATCGAAACTCCCAACAAGTATACAAAGGAAAGCATCGAGAACATCTTAAAGGCACTGGATGGCGGAGAGTACGGAACGATCCTTCGTGCAAAGGGAATGGTTCCCGCTACTGACGGTACCTGGATCTTCTATGATTACGTTCCCGAAGAGACCGACATCAGAGCAGGTCAGCCCCAGGTTACAGGAAAGATCTGCGTGATCGGTGCGGAACTTAAAGAAGATAAGTTAAAAGAACTTTTTGGAGTATAAATCGTAAAGATGAAGAACCAATCGGTATATATGATCAACGGCTTCCTGGAAGCCGGAAAATCCGAATTTATAGCTTTTACCATTGCTCAGCCCTATTTTCAGATCAAGGGTAAGACCTTGCTCCTTGTGTGCGAGGAGGGTGAAGTGGAGTATGATCCCGAGCTGTTAAAGCAGACCAACACAGAGCTGGTGGTCGTAGACAGCGAGGAGGACTTCACCACATCCACCTTAAGCGGCATTGAGCGCAGGGTTAAGCCGGACCGCATCATCATCGAGTGGAACGGCATATGGAATTACAAAAACTGTAAGCTGCCCTGGAACTGGAAGATAGACCAGCAGATCACCATTATAGACGGATCCACCTTCCCCATGTATTACACAAATATGAGATCTTTGCTGGCTGAGATGATCAGAAAGTCGGAGCTCATTATTTTCAATCGCTGTGACAGTGTGAGAGAAGATCTTCCCAATTATCGCAGAAACATCAAGGCTGTCAACCAGCAGGCCGATGTTGTATTTGAAGATGCGAACGGCGAGATCGATGAGATATTCGAGGAAGATCTCCCCTATGATCTTTCCTCCGAGGAGATCGTTCTGGATGAAAATACCTACGGGATCTGGTATCTTGACTGCATGGATCACCCTGAGAGATACTTCGGAAAGAGACTGGTCATGCAGGCTATGGTAATGGTACCCCCCACATTCCCCAAGGGATATTTTGTCCCCGGCAGAATGGCTATGACCTGTTGCGCGGAAGACATGGCATTCCTCGGTTACGCATGCCAATATGAAGCCGCAAATACCCTTCATGACAAAGACTGGGTAGTGGTGACCGCCACCCTGACAAAAGAATACTTCGACGACTACAAAGGAGAAGGCCCCGTGCTCCACGCCATCTCCGTAGAAAAGTCCCGCGAACCCAAGAATGCGGTAATAAGCTTCACTTGATCCTCGGTAGTCCCCCACCGGAGTCAGTAAGCATTAATTATAATTAAACTATTTTAAACAGATATCCGGCTTTATATATATTTTTCCGTAAGCAAAGAATTTAGGAAAAACATATATAAAGCCGGATATCGTCACTTAGTCAATAAACAACACTTAATGCTTACTGCCTCTCAGCGTATTTCTCTTCGCAATACTTGCAGCGATACACCTCATTCTCCTCGTCTGCAAGGATGAAGATATGGGGCAGCCCCTGCTCTATTGAAGTGATACAGCGGGGATTGTGACAGCGGATGACATTCTTTACCTCCTTTGGAAGAGAGAGGACTCTTTTTTCCACGATCTCACCGTTTTTGATAACATTGATGGTGATATTGTGGTCGATAAAAGCAAGTACATCAAGGTCGAGTGTGTTGATATCGCACTCGACTTTTAATATGTCCTTTTTGCCCATTACCTTGCTTCTTGCATTCTTGATGATGGCAACGGTACAGTCCATTTTATCAAGCCCTAAGTGCTCATATATATCCATGCTCTTGCCGGCTTTGATGTGATCCAATACAAAGCCTTCTTCGATTTTTCCAACATTTAACATTTTAATTCTCCTAAATTATGTAAACTACACCTTCGAGTGTATATTTTGGCACATTTATCCTTATGCAAGTCCCAGAAGTGTCAGTATCAAGGCCATTCTCACGTACACGCCGTACTGAGCCTGCTTAAAGTAAGCCGCTCTCGGATCCTCATCCACTTCCACGGAGATCTCGTTAACTCTGGGAAGAGGATGGAGTACCAGCATATTATCCTTTGCCATTGACAGTTTTTCCTGTGTGAGTACGTAGAAGTCCTTCAATCTGATGTAGTCTTCCTCGTTGAAGAAGCGCTCCTTTTGAACTCTTGTCATATAGAGCATATCCAGATCTCCGATGACATCCTCAAGCTTGATCACTTCCTCATACTCGATGCCTTTTTCCTTAAGCATATCCGTTACATAATCCGGAACACGGAGCTCTGTGGGAGATATAAAGACAAATTTGATATCATCATATCTTACCAGAGCGTTTATGAGAGAGTGAACGGTACGGCCGAATTTCAGGTCGCCGCAGAGGCCTATGGTATATCCTCCCAGCTTTCCGTGGAGACTTCTGATGGTGAGAAGGTCCGTCAGGGTCTGGGTGGGATGCTGGTGTCCGCCGTCGCCTGCGTTGATAACGGGGATGAGGGATCTGGAAGCCGCCACCATTGGAGCACCTTCCTTTGGATGACGCATTGCGCAGATATCTGCATAGCAGGAGATCACTCGGATGGTATCCGATACGCTCTCGCCCTTTGCTGCGGAGGAGGAGTTTGCATCGGAGAAGCCGATGACTCTTCCGCCAAGTCTGGTCATTGCGGATTCAAAGGAAAGCCTCGTGCGTGTGCTGGGCTCATAGAAACAGGTTGCCAGTATTTTTCCCTCACAGGCATGTGCGTATTTTTCGGGATTCTTTTCAATGTCGTTTGCCAGATCGAAGAGTTTGTCCAGCTCTTCGACTGTAAAGTCCAGGGGACTCATAAGATGTCGCATGTTTTTTCCTCTTTTTGCATAGTTTTGTTGGCATTTGGCCGATGTCTGACCGAATAAAAGGTTGTCAATGAAGTTTTCTTCACTGACAACCTTGATATCATCTGTATGATAATAGTTCCGACACCTCTTTACGGCGGGGAGCTTCGGGTGATTCTGCGGGATAACCCATGGGGATAAGAGCGATAAGCTCCTGACCTTCGGGAACGCCTAAAACCTCGGGAGCATTATCATCATAAAGCCCGAGGATAACGGTACCGAGTCCTGCTTCGTAGGCTGCCAGGCAAAAGGCTTCGCTTGCTGCTCCTACATCGTACATTTCCCATTTATCACCTTTGTTTGTGGAAAAAGATCCGTCTCTTTCATATCCGCTGCGGTTTTTAACGGCACATACGGCTATGACAACGGGAGCATTAC
>CACXGM010000031.1 GCA_902767075.1 uncultured Lachnospiraceae bacterium | reverse complement strand
GCCCGTAGTGGGCATGGCCTCAAAATTAAAGACCATGACGGCACTGTCACTTTTTCTGATCTTCGGTGTGTTCTTCACATCCATGTTTGTGACAAACGACGTCTCTTTGATCATTTTCGTGCCTCTCACCATCCTGCTTTTCAGGGGCGGCGGCAAGGAAAAATACATCCTCCCGGTGATCACCATGGAAAACATCGCCGCCATCAGAGGATCCCTTCTCATGCCCTTTGGCAGTCCTCAGAATCTGTTCCTCTACGGGCAGGCTGATATCAGCGTATGGCAGTTTATCTACCTGATGTCCCCTCTTTGTATAATGTCCGCAGTGCTCCTGGTCGTATTTGTCATGGTCCTCTACAGAAAGAATCTGAAGGAGAACATCCGGCAGACAGAAAAGCAGGAGGCCTGGAGCAAAGAAGGCCGGGTCCGCAGGATCGTTTACCTCGTTCTCTTTGCCCTCATCATAGCCGTCATCGTAACCCGCACCCGGTACTGGTACATAGCGGTGGGCATAGTGGTGGCTGCCATTCTCATCGTGGACAGAAAGATATTCCTGAAGGTGGACTATGTTCTGCTGATCACATTCCTGTGCTTTTTTGTATTTTCATCATCCATCGCCGCTAATCCCCGGATCGCAGAATTCCTGAAAAAGATCGTGGCAGGTCGCGAATACTGGATGTGTATCGGTGTGAGCCAGGTGATCTCCAATGTTCCGGCTTCCATCGTGCTCTATCCCTTCTCGGAGAACTTTGCCGGACTGATCTACGGAGCGGACACCGCGGGACTTGTATCAATCATCGGATCCCTGGCCTCAGTGATAAATTATCGCATATATGTTCGTGAATACCCGGGGCAGGGAAAGAGATTTTTAAAGGTATTTACACTGATCAGCTGGGCATTCTTTGCAATAGTGGTGCTGCCGGGATTCTTCCTAAGTAAGTTGAAGTTTTTCTGATACAGTGATTTTTCTTGAAGCTAATACGGCATTGTGATATAATTACACCGATATAATACGAAAG
The DNA here is from genome assembly GCA_902767075.1 of uncultured Lachnospiraceae bacterium. Taxonomy (GTDB): domain Bacteria; phylum Bacillota; class Clostridia; order Lachnospirales; family Lachnospiraceae; genus AC2028. The sequence goes on along the minus strand of CACXGM010000031.1, from coordinate 6,184 downwards.
TTATATCAGAACAAAAAGAAATTGGTATGGCAAAATGATGATGACGAAAAACCGCGAAAATATGAATATACTAGGGGGGGGGCAGAGCCTGCGAGTTAGGCTTTGTTTTTGTACGTCATAACCATTGGAGTGTATATACAGAGAAATCATGGATACTCTCTACAGACATGTTAGTTACTCAGTAACTAATATATCTGCAGAGAGTGTTTTTTTATACAAAAATAACTCGGAGGATAAAAGAAAAATGAAAAGAAAAACCGTATCAATCGCAATTGCAACCTTTCTTGCACTCGCACTGACAGCGTGCACCGGGAAGGCAGCCGATGTTCAGACGGAGGAACAAGTAGTTGCCACTGAGGTCAGTGAAACTGTTGCTGAAACCACAACAGAAACAGTGGTGGAAGCAGAGGCAGAAGCGGATAAAGAAACTGAAGCTGTAGAAGAGACATATGTTGACTCTGAGGAAACTACAGCGGATGTTCAGATAGAGGAAAGTGCTGAAGGGGAAGCCTCCGATGAGAAAAATGGTGAAGAAGAGGCATCGGATGAAAAAGAAGAACCTGCTGTAGATGAAGCCTCGGAGTCCGTTGATGCAGCCAATGAAGAAGATACATCTAAGACAGAGGAGACAATGGAAGAAGAAACAAAGCCTGCAGTAACCATTCCGGATTGGTTCGATGCAACCTATTACGCAGCTAATAACCCAGACGTTGTTAAAGCCCTGGGAAGCTCCGTTGAAGCGCTCTACAACCACTACACTGCTCACGGCAAGGCGGAAGGACGCGCAGCATACGAGGGAGACCCGAATGCAAAATCTCAGGTTGCAGACGTTGTCTCAGAGGGTCAGAGCACGGGTTCCGGAGTATCAGCCACGGGGAAGTGGTACGATGGACTCCCTTGGGGTGAATGGGTAGATTTGGGGACTTGTTATATATTCATAGGTGCAACAAGGGAGCCGGACCATCCTCAATGGTGTCCTATTCAGATTAGAAATGCTGCTGATACTCAGTGGATAGAGGATATTCTCACGCAAAGAGGATATGATGGAGGTGTGACTTATTCTTTTAGACCTGAAAAAGAACTTCCTGAGATTTGTGTAATAAATGGAGTTACGGGGTACGAAGACAATGGTTATGGTGTAATGGTTCCAACTACGGATATAGCGCCATGGGGATACTAAGACTAGAACAAGTGCAATCTTTCTTGAAGCCCTCCCCTGTGCTGTGTTAAAATGATTCTGTAACTGAGTTTCATGCCTTAAGCTTAAAAAGGAGCTTAAATCAGATGAGCGTCAGCACGGGAGAGAGAATGAAAATAACTATACTTGGAGCACGAGGTTCAGTGCCGACCGAAGGAGCAGATATGCTGGAGTTCGGCGGTGCGACTTCGTGCGTTTTAATAGAGACAGACACTTGGGCTGTCTTTTTTGATGCCGGTACGGGGATCATGAACGCTCCGGAAGTTGGCGATAAAAATATCGCGATTTTTCTGACACATCCACATGTGGATCATTTGCTGGGTCTTCCGTTTTTCCCATATATTACAAAAGAAAAGCATATAGATTTTTACGCCGTCAAAAGGGGAGAACTGACTGCCAGACAACAGCTGGATAAATTCCTGTGCCCTCCTCTTTGGCCTTGCCCGGTGGATGCCTATAAAGCAGATTTTGAGTTCCACGATATTAAATTTCCCGTAAAAATCGGAGATATCACCATAACCGGCATGCCGTCAGTTCATCCCGGGGGAAGCGTTGTGTACAGACTTGAACATGGCGAAGACAGTTTCGTCTATGCCACGGATTATGAGTACGATGAGAAGACTGTGGGTGACCTCATTGAGTTTGCAAAAGATACGGACCTGATACTGATGGACGGTCAGTACACCGAGGAAGAATATGCCAAACGTCGCGGCTACGGGCATTCCACTCCAGCCCAGGGTATGAGGATATTCAAAGAGAGCGGAGCCGGAGCCATCAGGTTCGTTCATCACGATCCAACCCACACTGACGAGTTTTTGAAAAAGATGGAAGCGGAAATTAAATGTGAAAACGCATCCTTTGCTAGAAAAGGGGAGGTCATTTACCTATGAGTTCAGACAAAAACGATAAAGTGATCGGCACAAAATTCATGACCGACAACCCGGCATTTCTGTCCGGAGGATACAGCGTAGAGAGGCTGATAAAGATAGCCCTTGACCTGTCCGCGGAAAAAGATTTCGATATGCTGATGCAAAAGATTCTGCTGGAGGCGATGGATGTCTGCCACTGCGATGCGGGAACGGTGTATGTTCTGGAGGAGGATCACTTAAATTTCCATACCGTATACACCAGGTCTCTGGGAATCCCCATGGCGGACCAGAGCAGAAATGCAGACTTGCCCCCGGTTCCCCTTGGCAGAAAAAATGTATGCGCCTGCGCAGCACTAGACAACAAAAAAATAAATATCGCAGATGTCTACGAGTCAAAGGAATATGATTTCTCCGGAGCTCAGAAATACGACTCCATCACCGGATACCGCACAGGATCCATGCTGGTAATGCCCATGGATGATGAAAAAGATCAGATCATAGGCGTGCTGCAGCTCATCAATTCTCTGGATGAAGAGGGAAATATCATTCCCTTCGATCCCGCATACGAGCAGATTGTGTCGGCACTCACATCTTTGGCCGCAGTCAGCTTGAACAATCACCAGCTGGCACAGGAAGTAAACGACATGTTGCACTCTTTTGTGGAGGTTATGGTAGATGCCATAGATGCCAGAAGTGCATACAATGCCAACCATACACGCAGCATGGTGAGGTACGCAAGCAGATTTGTGGACTGGCTCAGGGAAAGAGATGACGACTGGAAGTTTACGGATGAGTCAAAGGATGCTTTCCTGATGAGTATCTGGCTCCATGATATAGGTAAACTTATAGTTCCCCTTGAAGTACTGGACAAGCCCGACAGACTGGGTGGCCTTAAGATAGGGCTGAAGAGTAAAGTTGATATAGCCTGTCTAAAGGAAAAGGTAGAGGCTCTGGAGAACCCGGATAAAGCAGATGAATGCAATGTGAAAGCGGAGCTTATCAAAAAGGCCTGGGCCTCTATAGAAGCTGCAAATAACGCTGGCTTTCTTCCCGATGAAAAACTGGAAGAATTAAGGGGTTACGCAAACATAATCTGTAAAACCGCTGACGGAGAAGAAGTTCCCCTTCTGGATGAGAAGGAACTTGAAGCCATTACCATCAGGAAAGGTACACTAACCGACGGTGAGCGTAAGCAGGTGCAGAGCCACGTGGTATATACCGCCAGAATGCTGGACAAAATGAGCTTCAAGGGTATCTACAAAAACGTTCCTTTCTGGTCCGGATCTCACCACGAATTCCTGAATGGAAAAGGATATCCCAACCATCTGGACGAAAGCAGTCTTCCAAATGAGTCAAGACTTCTTACAATAATCGATGTATATGATGCCCTTACTGCAGAGGACAGACCTTACAAACCGCCCATGCCGCCGGAAAAAGCCTTCGGTATACTGGAAAGCATGAGGGACGACGGACAGATAGACGGACATCTCCTGGAACAGTTCCGTGAGAGTGAAGCCTGGAAAAAGGATTAAATCGGAAAAATCTTATGAAGAAAACTTTGAAGAAAATTTTGAAGAACAAATTACTGACACAGCTTTTCTTTTCCCTCATCGCAGCCATAGTGGTGACACTGGTCATCGGTGTGATCGGTGTGGCGGACCGCCTTGACTCTCTTGTGGCGGATGCCTGGTATCAGGAGCCCAAAGCTCTGGACGGCGAGATAATCGTGATCGGAATAGACGACAAAACTCTGGAAGCCATAGGCCCCTACAATAACTGGGACAGAACCGTAATGGCATCGGCGCTGGAAAAACTTGCCGAGGATCCGGAAAATATGCCTGCGGTTGTGGCTATCGATACTGTGTATTCCGGTGAGACCACTCCTGAAGCTGACGAAAGACTGGCCTCTGCAGCCGAAAAGCTTGGTCATGTGGTAACCGGTGGTTTTGTAACCATTGTCACTAAAGCTATTTTCGAGGACGGTAAGATTTATTTTGACCGCTATTATGCGGAAACTTTCGACGAGCCCTATGATGCTTTAAAGAAAGTAACCACAGAAGGTCATATAAATGCAATGTACGATTCCGACGGAATCCTGCGTCACGCAATGCTGTATGTAAAGCCCCGGGATGGCAGAACTGTTTATTCCATGGCTTACGAGACCGCAAAGGCCTATGCTGAGGTGAAGGGTATTGAGATAACCCCGCCCAAGACCAGTTCAAAGGGTCATTTCTATGTGGACTATTCTGCAGCACCCGACGGATACAACGATGGATATTCGCTTATAGATCTGATAAATGGTGAAATAGGTCCCGATGTATATGCCGGAAAGATTGTGTTTATCGGACCTTATTCCGTGGGACTTCAGGATGCATACTTTACTCCCATCGAACGTGCAAAGCAGATGTACGGTGTAGAGTTCCAGGCAAATGTGGTTCAGGCCATTCTGGACGGAAACTACAAGACTGAAGTGGGCAAATTTCCTCAGGTTCTCTGCCTTTTCCTCATCACCTTCATAGCATTTTTCCTGTTCCAGAAGGTCAGGATCAAGGGTTCATCCATTATTGCAGCTGTGTTGGTGGCACTGGGAACCGTATCGGGTATCGTGCTGTATAACGTAAAAATCGGGGGAAGCGGACATGTCATTCATCCCTTGTGGATTCCTATATCAATACTGGTGCTTTATGTTGTATCCATCGTGATCTACTATGTAAGAGCAGCTTTGGAAAAACAGCGTGTATCCAAAACCTTCGAAAGATACGTTGCTCCCGAGATTGTGCGTGAGATATTGAAAGAGGGTACCGAGAATCTTTCCCTGGGTGGCAAAACCTGTGATATAGCGGTCCTCTTCGTAGATGTCCGCGGATTCACCACCATGTCCGAGAGACTGAGCCCTGAAAAGGTTGTATTTATTTTGAACAAGTACCTGACCATGGCCAGCGGATGCGTGGAGGAAAACAAGGGTACTCTCGATAAATTTGTGGGAGATGCCATGATGGCCTTCTGGGGAGCGCCTCTTCCTCAGGAAGACGCGGTTTACAATGCTGTAAAGACTGCCATGGGAATCGTGGAAGGCGCTAAGAGAGTATCGGATGAACTGAAAGCCGAGATAGGTGAGGAACTGAGAGTCGGCGTAGGTGTAAACTTCGGACCCGCTGTCGTAGGAAATATGGGAGCTGAAAAGCATATGGACTACACTGCCATCGGTGATACCGTAAACACCGCAGCCAGACTTGAGGCCAACGCCCCCGGCGGAAAAGTATATATCAGCCGCGCTGTGGCGGATGCACTTGGTGACAGGATCGAATACACCTCCCTGGGTGCCACGATCAAGCTTAAAGGTAAGGCCGACGGATTCGAAGTTCTGGATCTTACCAAGGTTAAATAAATGCAAATCAAAACCCTTCGGATTTTGAATTTCCGAAGGGTTTTATAATTCTGAGTTTGTTGTATATATTTTTATTCTGTACCGAGTAATTTATACAGTATTCTGTAAAGCTCTTTGGCATCATCGGCATCCAGTTTGGAGCAGCTTGCCATTTTGGAGGGGATATCCACTGCCTTGTCCCTGAGTGCCATGCCTTCTTTTGTGATCTCAACTATAAGGACACGCTCATCTTTGTCACTCCTGTTTCTGGTGATAAGACCGCGTTTTTCCATTGTTTTAAGAACCGGCGTGAGGGTGCCGCTGTCCAAAAACAACTTCTGTCCCAGGTCTTTAACGCTGATTTTCTTTTCTTCCCAGAGCACCATAAGAGTAATGTATTGAGTGTAAGTAAGGTCTATCTCTGTGAGAAAAGGATGATACTGTTTTACGATCTCCCTGGATGCTGCATAAAGCGGAAAACATATCTGATTTTCAAGTTTTAACGAATCATACTTTCCCATATTTAAAATAATCTCCTGAGATTATCCATTATCTCATTATCAAAGGTATTCTTCAACCTTTTTAAGCACATTTTCCATTTTCTCGGTGGGCTCGAAGCGTGCTACGATATTGCCATCGCGGTCAACGATGAACTTGGTGAAATTCCACTTGATGCTGCCGTTGTTCTTGTAATCCTTGTCCATCTTCTTTGCGATGCCGTTCATCATAAGAGCCTGAGGTCCCTTGCCG
>CACXGM010000030.1 GCA_902767075.1 uncultured Lachnospiraceae bacterium | reverse complement strand
CCTTTACTTCGTCCGTGTATACATCTTTTTCTCTGAAAATAATGAGGGGCTTTTCCACCGTCATTCTGGGCTTTGCTCCCCTGACAGAATCTATCAGCACCATGTTGGGCTCCCGATCCGCAAAAGGATACACCAGTCTCATCCTCTTCGGCTCAAGATGGTATTTCGTGAGGGTACACAGGATCTCACTGAGTCTGAAGGGCCTGTGGACCAGATAAAAGTGTCCGTTCGGTTTGAGGATTCTCTCTGTCACCCGGGCCACATCTTCAAAGGTGCATTCTATCTCATGTCTTGCTATCGCCTTGGGACTCTCCGGATTGGTAAGGCCGTGTTCGCCTATCATGTAGGGCGGATTACAGGTTATCACATCCATGGAGGAGAGAGGGAAGAGTTTATCCGCCTCTTTTATGTCTCCGCGGAGGATCTTTACTCTGTCGCCGATCCCATTTAATCTCACGCTTCTGTCCGCCATATCGGCGCTCTCCGGCTGTATTTCAAGGCCGGTCAGCTCAGCAGCCTCGGTTTTAGCCGACAATAATATGGGGAGGATCCCCGTGCCCGTCCCCAGGTCCAGGAGCTTATCCCCTTTTCCCGCAGTGGCAAAACCGGACAAAAGCACCGCGTCCATTCCAAAGCAGAATCTACCGGGATCCTGTATGATCTTCAGATTGTTTCTCTGGAGATCATCTATTCTCTCATCCGTTTTCAGAAGGGTTTCCCTGGTTTCCCGGATTTCCATCGCCTGAGCCCTTTCTCTTGTCTCGGAATCTGTTCTTTTTGTGCTTGAAATTCTTTTTGCCGCCCTGACCGTTATCCTGCTTGTTACCCTGATTGTTCTCGGGTCTGTTTTCCTGGCGATTTTCGGATCTGTTCTCCTGATTTCCGTTCTGGCGGTTCTCGGGTCTGTTTTCCTGGTTTCCGTTCTGGCGGTTCTCGGATCTGTTCTCCTGGTTTCCGTTCTGGCGGTTTTCCTTTTTACCCTCGTTTCTGTCGCCGGAACGCTTATCCTGATTCTTTCTGCCTTCGCCGTGTTTTCCGGAATGGTTGTTTCTGTCACCATTGTCAGATTTAGAGCGTCTTTCTTCCTTGGATCCTCGGTCTTCCCTAGAACCTCTGTCCTCCTTGGATCCCTTTTCTTCCTTGGAGGGCTTGTCCTCTAACTGCTGAAGCTGCTTTTCATCCACTTCTTCCATCTTCACAGCAGAGCCGTTTTTCTTACCGCGGCGCTTTCTTATGACTGTGATCTCACTTGCGGCATAGTCATGCATCTCTTTCTCATCGCCGTTCTCAACCAGCACTTTCACGGTCTGACGCAGCACATTTGTGGAGAATACGTCGCCCTGAAGTCCGTCCACGCCTTCCACGAAATCACCCACATCGGGCATGGTCTTGTTCAGCTCCTCGTATGTCTCTTCCTCGTATTTGAGGCAGCACATGAGTCTTCCACAGACACCGGAGATCTTGGTGGGATTAAGGGGAAGATTCTGTTCCTTTGCCATCTTGATGGACACAGGTACGAAATCCGGAAGATATGCGGCGCAGCACATGGGTCTTCCGCAGGCTCCCAGACCGCCGATGGCTCTGGCTTCATCGCGGACACCGATCTGACGCAGTTCGATCCTGGTCCTGAAGGTACCTGCCAGATCCTTTACCAATTCTCTGAAATCGACATATCCGTCAGAAGTGAAATAGAATAATATCTTGCTGTTATCAAAAGCATATTCTACCTCTGTAAGTTTCATATCAAGTCCGTGTGACTTTACCTTTTCGAGGCAGATATTGTATGCATCTTTGCTCTTTCTCGCGTTTTCTTTTACCTGCTCCTCGTCCCTCTCGGTTGCCTTTCTCATTATGGGCTTTAAGGGCTGGAACAATTTGCTCTCATCTATGTCTCTGACATCGGAAACCACCAGTCCGTAGTCGATCCCCATTCCGGTCTCGACGATAACATGGTCATCCTTGTGTATATCCACTCCGGCTGAATCAAAGAAGTAGATCTTTCCGGAATTCTTGAATTTAACGCCTATTACTTTTGCCATTTTTTGTAGTTACTCCTATCTTTCGGTTCATCACCGTCTATCCTTTTTCCTGAATCGTCAGGAAGAGAAGCTCCATCGTCAGTTCGAAATTGACGTTGGCTGAAAGGCGCAGTCTCGCCTTTTTCAGTGCTTCCAAAACCTCCTCTATCCCCTCATAGCTGCTTCGCTGAGCCACTCTCCTGATGGTGGAAAGCTCCTCTCTGAAGACCAGCTGATCTGTTTCTCCCGTAGCTTTGAAAAGCAGCACATCCCTGTACCATATTGAGATGATATCAAGGTAATCACCGGGATCCACCTTGTATTCCGACATAGCCTTGATCCCCGCAACCGCATCGGACAGGTCCATTTCTCTGACGCTCTTTACCAGATTTAAAGTAGCGTTCTGAACTGCGGTGAAATCATCACTTGTAGCCATTTCTCTGGCTTTTCCCACATTTCCCTGAGCAAATGCGACACATACGTCAGCTTTATAATCAGGGATCTCGTACTCCCTCATAAGGTATTCTTTGAGTACCGGAGAGGGAACGGGCTTCATATCCAGCTCTATGCATCTGGACCTGATGGTCTGCAGGAAGCTTCCGCTGTTTGTGGTAAGAAGCATGATCACCACATATGCGGGGGGCTCCTCGAGAGTCTTCAGTATGGCGTTCTGTGCCTGAGCCGTCATCTTCTCGGCTTCGCTGATGATATAAATCTTGTAAGGGCCGCTGTAGGGCTTTATGGATACGTCATCGCTGACTTGATCCCTGATATCATCAACGCCGATGGATGCAGGCTTTTCATGGGTGACGTATCTGATGTCGGGATGATTCTTTGTAGCTGCCTGTTTACAGGAGTGACACTCACCGCAGGGTTCATCTCCGCCCTTTTCGCACTGCAGCGTCTGGGCAAAGATACCCGCGATAAACTCTTTGCCGCTGGCTTTCTCACCGTTGATGATATACGCATGAGAAACTTTATTTGATCTGATGGCCGCTTTCAGATGAGACTTGATCTGCTCCTGGCCCACAATATCGTTAAATGTTGCCATAGGTATTCCTTTCAGGTAAATATATCAAGAAGAAGTCCCTGAATCTCCCCTATCTTTCCAAGGATCTCAATATTGTCTTTTTCGTCTTTCATCAGTTCCTGCGCCAGGGCGTCTAAGTTCTCGTCCACCAGCCTGACTATTCCGTACACCCGGTGGCGGCCTCTTTTATCAAGGAAATTTTCCCTGGAAAACTCATGAGATCTGGAAATGACCTCATTGATGAATTCCTTGATAAGGCCTCTGTAATGCCTCATATCTTTGACATCGCGGCGCTTTGCAAGCTTTTTCCCCTCGGAATCGATCTGCTCCATCAGGGAATTGAGATGAGCCTGAAGTTCGCCTTCGGCGATATTGCTGGCAAGCATGAACTTGAAGGTTCCGTCGGTGGGCGCCTGTGCCTGGGTCTGCTGGACAGGTGCTGCCGCCTGGGTCCTGTCTACTTTAATATCCAAATCATTACCTCACGATCATCTTCCTAAACAACTACCGATAAAATCCGATATCTTTCCGACACACTCGTCAAAATTTACATTTATAAAGCGGTTCGTGATCTTTTCTTTCTTCAGATTCTCCTCGGAAAAGTCCTCCGCATCCGCCAAAAATCTGCGGCACATCTCCGCATATTTGGGAACCGCCTGCTTTTTCTCGCGATTCAGCGCTCTCTGAAGTCTGTCCCCATCGTCAAGTTCTATATAGATGGGCTCCACTCTGTCCGCCCCGAAATAGTCTCTGAGGGCTGCATACTGTTCAAGAGTTCCGATGATCAGATAGTCTTTCTTCTCATCTATTCCCTCGTCCACCGTAAAATATCTCCAGGGGCCGTGGGCGGTATTGTATACTCTGGTCTCCACTACCTTTCCGGATTCATCTAAAGCCTTAAAACCTTCTTCGTCGGTAAAGTGGTATTCCTTTCCCTCCGCCTCTCCTGCCCTGATGGGGCGAGTGGTATAGGGCACTATCCTGTTAAGCCCAAGTTTCTCTTCCTCAAGAAGCTTTCTGTATATGGTATCTTTTCCGGATGCGCTCTTGCCCATCACGCAGAAGATTTTTCCCATTTTGTCCTCTGTTTCCCGGTATTTCCGTGTTTTTATTCTTGCGATCTCATCTCTTGATCGTACTGAGTCTGCCGCCTTTTACGCCGATAACATTCAGTCCCTCTTTGAGATATCTTTCTATCAATGCGATATGTTTATCGCCGATCTCCTCCCCCGGAACCAGGATCGGTGTTCCCGGAGGATATACATTTACAAATTCTGCCGATATCTTTGATGCAGCGTTTTCTATATTTGTTTCCTCCGCCGGCATCTCCCAGCTCTCGGAAATGGTATAAACCTTGGTCACATCATCAAAGCAGTCTGAAGGATCGTCCGCATCCCGGCAAGAGTTTACCGCTTCCCTTTTGCTGTCCGCACATTTTACGGTATACTCTCTGTCTAAAAGAGTCAGTGCTTTTTTTAATCTGTCGTATCCGTCAAACCCGTCGGATACTGTAAACATGGCCAGCACGTACCACTCGCTGCTCATCTCCGTCTCCAACCGAAATCTTTTCCGCAAAGCCTCGGCCAGTTCGCTTCCGTAAATATTCGCAGCTTTGGCGGAGATGATCAGCTTACCCACATCCGTGGTTCCCGGTTCAAAACTGAGGGCACTGATATAGGTGCAGTTTTCGTTGATATATGAAACCAGTTCTTTAAAGCGGTCCGCAAATCCCAGGAGTTTTTCTCTTCCCCCGGCCGCCATCGTTCTGACACAGCCGTCAATTCCTGCCATAAGAGGATATGAGGGGCTGCTGGACTGATAGATCTTCAGATATCTTTCCAGTTTGTGTCTGTCTACCAGATCCCCGTTTAAATGTATCAACGCGGTCTGTGTCGGTGCGGGCAAGGTCTTATGGACGCTTTGAATGACTATATCCGCCCCGGATCTTACTGCGCTGATGCCATAACCATCGGTTCTTTCAAAAAAAGATAAATGCGCTCCGTGTGCTTCGTCAACTATGAGAGGAATTCCCTTTGAATGAACAATCTCAGCAATACTCTGCACATCTGCGATCTTTCCCTCATAGGTCGGAGATACGATGAAAACCGCCTCCGCCTCGGGATACTTATCCAGCGCTTCTTTAACCTTTTCCGGCGTTACGGCTTCACAGAAGCCAAACTCTTTGTTAATATCCGGAAAAATGTATTTGCTGTCAATCCCCATGAGACCCACCGCATTATATGCGGATCTGTGGGAGTTTCTGGCCATGAGAAGCGTCCCGCCCTTAGGAACTGCGGCGCTGATGGAAGACAATACTCCTGCCGTGCTTCCCCCCACCAGGAAATAGGTATGTTCCGCCCCGATAATATCTGCGGTAAAGTCCTGCGCCTCTTTTATTATGCCTTCCGCATTGTGAAGATTATCAAAACCTTCTATCTCGGTGATGTCGATACTTGCAAAGCTCTCCGGAAGGTATTCCTCGGGGTGCCTTTTGTGCCCGGGCATATGATAGGGATACATTTCCGAGTCCCCATATTTTTTTAAGCTCTCATAAAGACTCATCTGAATGTGTCAACCTTTATTTCGGACATAGTACGCCTAATCATACATAGTTTATGATACCATTATTCAGGGCAAAATAAAAGAGTTTTGCACACTTTGGGCGTCTTTCCGGCCCATTCGGTACAAAACTCTGTTGATCCTTACCGCTATCGCCTGTTTTATCGGGTTCTTAAATCCCGTATTTTCCACAAAAGCGAGTATTTGACAAAAAATATCAAGGGACTTTTCATACACAGATCCGTGTACTTTTTCTGTTCTTCGTCCATAAATCTTCCGTATGAAGGATTCTTTCTGAAATCGGGAAATTCCTCCAGCATCCTTCTCCTGATATGCTTTATAAAGGACAGCTTTTTACCCTTTTTTATACGCATATAGGAAAAGACCGTATTTGTAAAGTAGATAGTGGTGAATACATTTTCTATCTCACTGTAATACTCTTTAAAGAATCCCCTCTTCTTCATCTCCGAAAGCAGTATCTCTCCGGCTTCCAGCCTGTCCATACACCTCTGAACGGTGATTGTGTGGACCGTTGATGTATCGTGCTGATAGTAATAATACAGAGGCTCGTCAATATACTCAAAGTGGGTATAGTACATGGACCAGATGGGGCCTGCTGCATTGTCTTCGTAAAAAATATTTTCAGGGAAGGACAGGTCGTTATCCCTGATCAGTGAGGCGAGATATATCTTAGTGACACAGCTCCCCGGATCCTTTATAAGTTCTTTTCTTTTTTGGACATCCAGAACACCGCTTTGACCGGCATTATTATTCTCCGCGATCTGCCCCACCTCGTAAGTGTGTCTGTCCACCAAATTGTAGGTGCATCCCACAACATCGGCTCCGGTTTCTTCTCCCCTTTTAACCAGCTTTTCCAGATAATCCGGCGCAACCCAGTCATCCGAATCAAGAAAACCGATCCACTTTCCCTGTGCCGCCTTTAGTCCGGCGTTTCTCGCGCCACCCTGGTGTCGGTTTTCGGGATAGGTAATGACCTTGATCTTTTCGGGGTTCTTTGCTTCATAGTCTCTTAAGACCTGAAGAGAATCATCCGTGGATGCGTCATCCACTGCGATTATCTCTATATTCTCAAGGGTCTGAGCCAAAAGAGAATCCAGACAAAATGCCAGTTTCCCGTCTCCGGCCATATTATATACGGGCACGATAACACTTACTTCTGTCAATTTTCGGTCTCCTCCGATATTTCGGGTTCTTTTCTTGCCTTTATCTTATCGATCAACATGTAAATCAGTTCAAAAAGAACTCGCCGTACCAGGTCCACTACGATCCCCATTATAAACATTCCGATTACTGCTGCCAGGATCTTTATGATAAACAGCGGAAGTGGGGAATCGTAGGCTCCGGGAAGTCCGAACCATTTCTGCCATTCATAGCGGAGAACGGGGCTTTCCTGAAACAGATAAACTCCCAGCGCCATAGGGGATATGAAGCAGATCACTTTTCCCACTGTTTCATTCATGGGTTTCATGTGCAGGAACGCTGCAAATATGCCGATTGCAGCAATGATCGTAAATATATGGTTGTATTCCAGAAATACTTCCTGCAGACCGCCCAGTCTGTCTGTTGCGGCAACGATCCT
>CACXGM010000029.1 GCA_902767075.1 uncultured Lachnospiraceae bacterium | reverse complement strand
TTCAGCCCGGTACCGTAATCATCCACCGAAATCCAGAGATCCTGGCTGCGGATAACTGAAGACTTATATTCTGCAAGAGACTTAGAGATTCTGGGATATTCAAGGATCTCTATAATCCCAAGTCCCTTCTGGTCACCGTAATACTGCTCAAAAGCCTTTGATTCCTCCGGTGTGAATGCCTCCGACGGAAATGAATTAAAGCAGACTCGCTCAGTGTATCCGCGAAGCTGATATTCCTGCATCGCGCCAAAGAATGTTGCCACCTCCAGGACATGCAGTTTATCTTCTTTTGTGTACTGCTCGATCAGTTCCGTGACAGTCATATTCAAGGGGCGCATCAGAGCTTCCCTTGCAAAGATCGTCTTCCCGTCCGGGTAAAAGATGGATTGGAATACGTAATTTATTGACAGCTCGCCCAGAGCCTTTAATATGTCCTCATCCAGGGGCAGATCCTCGAAATATATCACACCCGCATCCTCCTATAGATCGCTTTTAACTATTGTACCACAGTTCTACAGTAGCTCATTGTACTTGGCATTGGCTTCTTCTACGGCCTTCTTCTTTTTCCAATTCTCTATATCACTGCAGATGGCAAGCATCTCATCAACAATGAGTTCTGCCTTCCTCGGCTTCACATAGTGCAGATATGCGATCATGCGCCTCATCGCCTTCTCGCTTCCCAGCTGCCTGGCAACTTTCTCTCCAAGATCAGCCGGGAAGCCAAGATTCTCTATCTCATATACAAGATCGTTCTTTGCAATTGTCCAATCGCGATTAGCCATAATAACCTACTCAAAATCATCGTAGTCATCCGGGTAATAAAGATCACCATCTTCGCCATCATCATACTCGATTACAAGGCAGTTCCATGGATCTTTATCCCCTAGAAGAATAACTCTAAACCAACTCCCCAAACATCGATATAAACTCCTCCCTAACTTCCTCCGGACGTCTCTCCTCACACCTCACATCCGAAACAAGCTTTAGGTAAGAGTCATCTATATCCTCCGGCATCAGCTCGTGGAATTCCTTCGACAGCATCTGATCATCTATCTCAAAAATAAGTTTCCGATCATCACCATTGGGTACTCTGCCTACAAAATGCTTCCATATCAGATTCTGGAGCCGCTCCTCCGTATCAAGATAATACGGCAGATCCTTTTTTACCGGCCTGGTCACATCCGACAGATACGCTTCGCTGGCATCATGCAAAAGGCAAAACAGGATTATATCCTTTTCATATCCCCTTGCTGCGGCTTCCTTTGCGCAGGCTATGGAATGCTGGGCAACGGAATAGAAATGCTTTATATGGCCGTTCGCGCGGCATATGAGTGATAACGAATGCGCTATATCGTTTATATCAAGAAGCTCCTCTTCCGGATTGATCGGGTCAAAGTGCTTCCCTGTTGCAGTTGTAATATACGACATCAGCTTTTCCCTCGCATTTCCTTCTTGCTATCAAATCACCGCTCTTCAAAAGTGACCCCCTGACTCCGTCCCCATGGGTCATTCTCTTTCTAGCTCACTTTTCAGATACAGATTCGAATTAGCTCCCTCTCGCACCGCCACAAGTCTTTTCTTATCTGAAAGCTGCTTGATATATTGTCTGGAGCAATTAAGTATTTTTGCGGTCTCTGCTGTATCGACTAAGCGATTTCTGACAAACTCCGTAATATCATCATAAACGATGGGAGTGGATTTCCCCTCTTTGCGTAGGATGTCTGAAGAAATAAAGTGCTCTTCTCCCCACTCAATTCCGTGCCCCCCGGGTGAGACTCTTACATTTCGGAATACTTCGTCGTTTCGAAGTATATTCCCGTATAGCCTGTTCTCTTTGCAGAGCTTTCCGATGTCCACAATAACGCTCTTTGAATCCTTAAAAAAAACCAGCACTTTCAAATCTCTGAGCGGCATTACATCAACAACTTTACTATTAAACCGCTTTACGATTTCCGGGGCGATCTCTTTTTCCGATATTCTTACAAGATACAGTTCATCCTGTGCGCATCGACCTTCACTCAGCAGAAGGAGTTTATTTTCATCATACTCCTTAAGGCCGTTTTCTCTTAAGATTCCCCCCAGATTCTGGCGATCTCTGGGAATAATGCGCTGTCCTACAAACTTTCCGCTCCAGACAGGATCGATACTATATATTCCCTTTTTAACTAACCCTGAAAATATAAACGGACATGTCCATTCATCTGTGTCTGTCATAAGTTCGGTGAAATATCTTTTACTTCTCTCATAGTATAACAGGTATCCCAAGATCCTGTCATCCTGAGCTTTATCGCGTATTTCAAATGTTATCAAGGCGGCACCACCTTTCCCATATCATCTCGCGCATTTTTTTAATATATTTCTGTCCTATAACATCCTCCAGTCCCTCAAATACTTTATCAAGGTTACCTTTGGAAGGCTTTGGAAAACTATCCAAAACCTGCCGCGGAACAGTTTTAACATTTTCTAATGTACTTGAAGTTCCGACAAATGCCTGAACCTTTTTATCATCTGTCACATCAAAATTCTTTAGTTCTTCGGAGGTATGAAATCTGCATACAAGACTTAGACCATGATCAAACAGCGGAGCCGGACGAACGGTTTTTGTTTTTAAATCTCTGAGAATTTCTATATTAG
>CACXGM010000028.1 GCA_902767075.1 uncultured Lachnospiraceae bacterium | reverse complement strand
TTGGATATCATCTGCCTGTTCTTCATACATGAAGCAGGCCGCGTGTCCCGATATGTGATTGCTCTCAACTGGGTGATCTATTTTGTGTGTGCGATTCTTTTCCGGACAATCTGGAAAAGAATTATGCAGAGGCGGTTTGCCAATAAAGGCAGAAAGAATGCGATGATCGTGCTGACGCAGGGGGAATCTCTCCAGAGTTTGATGAGTGATCTGTATCTGGATCCGCTGAAGGATTATTTTGTGTCGGCAATCTTCCTGGTCGACTACCAGGATTTCTTTGCGTCTCTGCTGGATGAAGCAAGTTATATGAAGGAGCTCCGGGCAGATTACGGGATCCGAAACGGACATCTGTATTATCAGGATATTCCAATTTATGGCGGAGCTCATGAAATGCTTGTATACGCCAATCATAACTGGGTAGACGAAGCGATGCTTGACAACATTAATGACAGGCAGTTGCTGGAAGATATGGCATCCACATTCGAAAAGATGGGGATTACTTCTCATACAATCTTGACAAAGCTATCCCCGAGCCAGAGGAATGTAAGTGCAAGGTATGTGGAGAGAATCTCCAATTACGTTGTTTCCTCCCAGTCCATGAGAATCATATCGCCCCTCCAGGTCATCCTGAAGCGGATGATGGATATTGCCGGGGGTATCGTCGGCTGCCTGATTACCAGTATTGTGTTTATCTTTGTCGCACCTCTGATTTATAGCAAATCACCAGGCCCGATCTTCTTCAAGCAGACCCGCGTAGGGAAGAACGGAAAGCTGTTCCAGATGTATAAATTCCGCAGTATGTATATGGATGCGGAAGCCCGCAAAGCTGAGCTGATGAAGCAGAACAAAATTGAAGACGGGATGATGTTCAAAATGGATGATGATCCCCGGATCATTCGTTCTGAAAAGAAGAACAGGAAAGGGAAGCCAGCTGGGATCGGCAATTTTATACGAAACACTTCCCTGGATGAATTCCCTCAGTTCTGGAATGTTCTGAAGGGTGATATGAGCCTGGTCGGTACCCGCCCGCCGACACTGGATGAGTGGGAGAAATACGATACACATCACCGTGCCCGGATGAGTATTCGCCCCGGCATCACCGGTATGTGGCAGATTAGCGGCAGAAGCAACATTGTGGATTTTGAGAAAGTCGTTGCCTTGGATACAAAGTATATTCAGACATGGACCATCGGTCTGGACATCCAGATCCTGGCAAAGACAGTGGTAGCTGTCCTGAAACATGAGGGAGCGGAGTAAACAGATAAGCTCATTATTCCATTTTTAGTATTAAACATATATTTATGATCACAAAGGAGAAACGATGGAATAGGGGGTGAATGACAGCTAGATAATTAAAGGGTTGCGTTTAATCAAAGCGAGATATTGAGATACAGATAGTTAAATGGTGTTTCTTTTGGGAGAGTAAAATCATATGAAGAAAGTGATGTTGGTTTTCGGGACAAGACCGGAAGCTATTAAGATTTGTCCTTTGATTCTGGAATTGAAGAAAAGACCGAGCATTCAAACAGTGGTTTGTGTAACAGCTCAGCATCGGCAAATGCTTGATCAGGTTCTGGAAACATTTGGTGTTGTCCCGGATTATGATCTTAACATAATGAAGGATCGGCAGACGCTTTTTGATATAACAGCGGGAGTGCTTGACGGGATTAAAGAGGTACTGGAAAAAGAAACGCCGGATGTGGTTCTTGTTCATGGAGATACAAGTACCACTTTTGTGACAGCGCTGGCTTGTTTTTATCTTCAAATTCCGGTTGGACATGTAGAGGCTGGTCTTAGGACTTATAATATATATTCTCCTTACCCTGAAGAATTCAACCGAGAAGCTGTATCCATAGTTTCTCAATACAACTTCGCTCCGACCCCTCTCTCCAGAGAAAATCTCATACGGGAAGGTCGTAAGGTTGAGAATATTTATGTGACAGGGAATACGGTTATTGATGCCATGCAGCATACGGTTAAGCCTGATTACACTCATCCGGAACTTGAATGGGTTGGTGACGGAAAGCTCATCTTTATCACAGCACATCGTCGTGAAAATCTCGGTGAGCCCATGCATCATATGTTCCGGGCTATTAGAAGGGTGCTTGATGAACATCCTGAGTGTAAGGCAGTTTATCCGATCCACATGAATCCAGTAGTTAGAGAAGCTGCTGCGGCAGAGCTAGGTGATTGTGATCAGATTCATATCATAGAGCCAATTGAAGTGTTTGACTGTCATAATTTTGAGGCTCGTTCTTTTCTGTGTCTGACTGACTCTGGTGGAATACAGGAAGAATGTCCATCATATGGTGTTCCGGTACTTGTTATGCGAGATACAACAGAGAGACCGGAGGGGGTTGATGCAGGAACGTTGAAGCTTGTGGGTACTGATGAGGAGACGATTTACAGAACGTTTAAGCTTTTACTGGAGAATCCGGAGGAATATGAACGTATGTCTCATGCTTGCAATCCGTATGGTGATGGTCACGCTTGCGTCAGAATTGCTGACATTCTTGAGGGCAAAGAATACAGCCCATGGGAGCCAAAATAATAAAATACAGGAGAAGATATAGTTATGACAACATGGACACCGGTAAAACAGGAGAGAATCCTTGGGAAGAATAAGCGTATTACAATTCTTAATACTGTTATTGATGTCCTAACAGTGAGGGAAACAATTGATCTTGTTGATGAATATGTAAGACAAAAAGAGCCGCTCCATCTAATGGGCGTTAATGCAGATAAGATTAATGAGCTGAATGAGAATGAAAGATTAAAACAGATTGTAAACAGTTGTGGCATTATCAATGCTGATGGGGCTTCAGTCATTAAGGCAAGTAAATACCTTGGGATTCCTTTACCTGAGAGAGTTGCCGGAATTGATTTAATGCAAAGTCTTATAAAGCTTAGTGAAAAGAAGGGGTACTCGGTATATCTGCTAGGGGCTAAACAGGAAATTGTTGAGAAAACTGCGAAAGTGATCAAAGAGCAGTATCCGAAACTGAAATTGCTTGGCATACATAATGGGTATTTTAAGGAGTCGGATTGGCCTGAAATATCCAGAGAATTGAAAAAACTAAAACCTGACTTTGTCTTCGTTGGTATTACAAGTCCAATGAAAGAGTACCTTATCGAATTTCTTCAGGATGATGGAAATGATTCAGTTTTCATGGGAGTGGGTGGAAGCTTCGATGTAATATCGGGAAGCATTCCCAG
>CACXGM010000027.1 GCA_902767075.1 uncultured Lachnospiraceae bacterium | reverse complement strand
ACTATGTTAACCCGGCGCTGATGGCAGCTTTTACACTTCTTGTTACCACTGTGGAGTCCTTTAATCTGCCTGCCACCACCGCATTTACGTCAGAAATTGTTAAAAAAGAGCACATTACAGCAGGCATGAGTCTCAGCAAGATGCTTTCGAGTGCTGCCACACTGGCAGGAACGGGAGCTGCAGGATTTATAATAGCAAAGCTTGGTGTACATGGAGCGATGCTGATTGACGTTTTCACATTTATAATTGCTGCTTTATTTATCGGCATTATGAAAACAAATAAAAACAACATAAAAGAATTGGCTAAACCCGGATCTGAAGAAGAAGATAAGACGGACAAAAAATATAAAAAATCTAAATTAGCTTTCTTTCTGGATGGACTTAAATATGTAGCCAAATCTCCGGTGATCAGGAATTTTGGTCTGATAGCCGTAGCTCTTAACTTTTTGCTCATACCGATAAATGCTCTGGAGGCGCCTATTGCAAACGAGATCTTTAATAAGGGTGAGGAGATATTAAGCTTTGCCGGTGCCTTTGCTGCCATCGGTGGAATAGCCGGATCCTTTGCGATACCTTTTCTGTCTAAAAAGTTATCTCCCCTAAAAGAAATGTGTCTTGGAATTTCCGGTCTCGGAATTGGCATACTGGGAATTGCCTTAGGCGGTTTATTCAGAGATAGCAATGTAGCTTCTTATGTGGATGTAAGCCTGAGCTATTTCATCATGATGTTCTCGGCATCCCTTATCGGCAGCATCATTGGAATCCAATTTATGAAATGTGCCGATCCCAAATATATCGCCAGAGCTTCAGCAGTAATGGGAGCTGCAGGATCCGCGAGCATGCCCATCGGTTCTGTATTATTAAGCCTTATAGTCTCTCATGTCAGTTCCAAAAGCATTTTGGTATTCTGTGCGGTCTTTGCTTTGATCGTTCTGGGAATTATGGTTATCGTAAAACCGAGACTTGAGCTTGAATCACACGAAGAAGAAAAAAAGGAGCTTGCAGATGCAGTTTAATCTAAGTGAAAACATAAAAAAGAACAGAAAAGAAATGAAGCTGACACAAGAGGAACTCGCGGAAGCCTTTGGAGTTACCGTGGGTGCTGTTTCAAAGTGGGAGAGCGGAAGCACGGTTCCGGACATTCTGACTCTGATGCAGCTGGCGGATTTTTTCAGTGTTTCTGTTGATGCTTTATTAGGTTATTCTATGTCATCCAAAAGCATAGATGATATTGTTTCAAATCTGCATGAATTGTTAAAAGCCGGAAACAATGATGAGGTGGTAAGTGAGGTGGAAAAGGCTCTTGTCCGGTACCCGGGGAACTTCAGGATCATATCGACATGTGCGGATGCCATGAATGTTGTGGCCGGAGTTAAGGGAAGCGATGAATACAAGAGAAGATCTATTGATCTTTACGAGGCTTCCCTTAAATACATTTCCCAGAATAAAGATCCGGACATTACGGAATTTGATATCAGGTTTAGGATTGCCGGTCTGAAGAGCAGAACCGATCCGCAGAAGTCACTTGAAGAATTCATGAATATAAACTATTCCGGTATATGTGATACCAGTATCGCGAATCTGTACATGATCATGGGCAAAACAGACGATGCTCTGGATCGGTATACCAGAGCGCTGACGTCTGTTTTGGTAGATTTACTTCGTTTTTCTACCGGAATGTATATCACCCTTGTCACTCTGGATAAAGACAGATCTTATGTAGAAGCCTGCGATGTGATGGACTGGGTTCTTTCTATCTTTAAGTCCACGGAGACCGGCAAAATAAGCTATATTACGATCATGAAGATCAGAGTTCTTATCTTTAAATCCCTGGCTCTTTCCTGCCTTCAAAAGTATGAAGAAATGAAAGGCTGCATAGACAGTGCTTTGGATCTGGCTAAAGAATATGACAAAAACCCTTCAAATAACTTTACGGACAAGATCAGATTCTGGCACGGCGGAAGTGATTATAAGCCATCATTTTTTGATGAACTGGGAGTCGGAGCCATGTCAGGTATCGATAATCTCTTTAAAGAGGGTCCCACATTGCTAAATGAAAAGATCATCAAAAAAATGAATCCTGCATTAGAATATTGGGAATCTCTTAAAGAGGGATAATATGCTCTGATTGCTTGAAAATTGGGTAAAACTTAGGTATTATTGTATTGATAAATTTGTTTTTTGGGAGTGTCAATACACCATGTCTGATATTAGTGAAAATAAAGATATAAATAATGATCAAAGTACTGCAGACACCGGATCTGCGGTAAAGAGCGAATACAAGGATTATCACTCTAAAAAGCCTTTTCTCAGCAATAAGTATTTTCTTTGGGGATTAACCGGCTTTTTGACCGTAATAGCCTGTATCATTGTTTATTACCTTCTCGGAAATCTTAAAGTAATACTTGGTTTCATCCAAAGCCTTAACAAGATATTGATGCCGATATTCGTAGGTATGATAATGGCATACCTGCTTACTCCTATACTGAATTTTATTGAATGTAAGCTGTTAAAGCCCCTGTTTGATAAGACAAAGCTTAAAAAAGGAGAGAAGAGAGATAAGCTGATAAGAGGTTTATCCATATTTATTACTATCCTTTTT
>CACXGM010000026.1 GCA_902767075.1 uncultured Lachnospiraceae bacterium | reverse complement strand
TCCGCGATCCTGTCCACGATATTAATGCCCGCATTTGCTCTTAATGCAGCAACATTGTGTCCGGATGAGATCATAAAGGACTGAAGCTGTGAACGTGTCTCTGCCAGGATCTCATAGATACGTACAGTATCATCCAGATGAGAAGTAAAGAGTATCTCCTTCACAAACTTAAGTACAGCATTCATATTTTCATAAAGAGCCTTTACACGGATGGAAAAGATCAGATCATACCTGCTTCTGTCCTCTTCGTTCTGATAACTGTCTTTTCCGGCGTTGTATCCGCCGCATACCAGTCCCATCTCGTTATTGAGATCAGCATACTTGTGATCGTCGGTATCCACCTGGCTCAGCACGGCTGACAGGATGGACATATAGGGATACAGATCTCCTGGAAGATCATTCATATTAAAGAGAAGTGAAAGATATGAAATACCTGTGGTCCTGTAGTTATGAAGAATAGTCTTCACGCCCTCGATCTCAGACTCCTCATTCTTGAAGCCCTCTATCTCTTCCTTCAGATCACTTCTTGAAAGAAGGGGAAGCTTTGCAAGATTCTCTGGAGTATCAACCTGCTCCTGGAATGCTCTCAGTTTTTCAAAGTCAGCCTTGATCTTTTCAAGCTCTGCTTCGGACAATGAAGCCTGATATGCGGCAACCTTCTTGTCAAGCTCCGCCTGTTTTTTCTCTGCAAGACCAAGCTCGGGCTCCACGATAACAACGGATGAATGTTTGTTGTCAACAAATATCTGCTTTAAAAGCTTCTCAAAGTAGTCGGTCTCCACATTCTTCTTCATGGCAGCATAGGTATCAAGCGCCTCGATATGAATGAAGGGTGCTGCATCATCGTAGAGCCATGAGTCCAGGGACTGAAGGCCGTACATAAGCCCCTTGGGGTAACGGCCGAAGTCTGCTTCTCTGTACTGAAATTCCTGCTTTACGATAGCTGACATTAATGCTTTTTTGTCAAAGCCGTTCTTTATAATGCCATCGATGACTTCCTCAATGGTATCAAGAAATTCCTTTTCCTTCGAAACCTCTGTACCTTTTGCGATTATGCTAAAATAAGGCTGCTTGATCCCGTTCTCGCAATAACTATATACATCAGTACCGATGCCGCGCTCTACGAGTGCCTTCTTTAAAGGTGCCCCGGGATTGCTGATAAGTACGCTGTCCAGAATATTCAAAGCCAGATACAGGTTTCTGTCTGTGGACTCTCCATAGGAAAAATTAAGTGAAAGGAATGTATTGTCTTCGGCATCCTCGCCCTCAGCTAGAGAGCACTTTGCCCTGACAACCTTCCTCTTCGAAAAGCTATCCTGATCCTTGATCTCTGAATCTACTTCTCTTAGATCGAACTTAGAAAGATATTCTCTGTCTATGTAATCAAGTTTCTCTGCCATATCCATATCACCGTATAAATAGATATAGCTGTTTGAAGGATGATAGTATGCTCTGTGGAAATCCAGGAACTGCTCGTATGTAAGGTCAGGAATAAAATCAGGATCTCCGCCGGACTCTACTCCGTAAATTGTATTGGGATAAAGGGAATTCATGATCTGGCGAGCCAGCACATCCTCTGGTGAAGAATAAGCTCCCTTCATCTCATTGTATACGACACCGTTAATAAAGAGCTTACCCTCTTCGTCAAACTCGTAATGCCATCCCTCCTGCCGGAAAATAGCCTCGTTTGTGTATGTGTTGGGATAAAATACCGCATCCAGATACACATGCATCAGATTCTGGAAATCCGCGTCATTGCAGCTTGCTACAGGGTAAACGGTCTTGTCAGGATAGGTCATTGCATTAAGGAATGTGTTGAGCGAGCCCTTTGCCAGCTCTACAAAAGGATCCTTTACGGGAAATTCCTTTGATCCGCAGAGAACGGAGTGCTCGGTGATGTGAGCCACACCGGTGGAATCTGCAGGAGGAGTTCTGAATCCGATATAAAATACCTTGTTGTCGTCATCATTTGAAAGAAGACAGATCCTTGCTCCGGTCTTTTTATGACGAAGCCTAATACCACGGCTTGCGATATCGGGTATCTGTCTGTCCTCTAAAATTTCATAGCTTTTAAGTTCTTCAAGTTTCATATGTAAAAATCTCCTTTATACTGTAAGAAGTGCCAGCTTGTTGACCCTCAGTTCCTGGATCACCAGCCCCGCCCCCTCCTTATCTTCTTTTGACATGGAAACAAGCTCCGGAATGCTCATAAACTCCGACACATATTCCTTTTTCTTTTTGCCAAAAAGGTGCTTTTTTTCTTTGATGATGCTGACTCTGACCTTGCTTCTCATCTGCTTTAGCACCTGTACTCTGAAATCCCCTTTTTCCAGATAATAGAGCACCGTTTCCAAGGTGTCCTCTCCGTCGCTGCCGTTTTTCAGACTTTCGGCACATACCTTCCTGAATTTGAATAGAATCTCCTCATTTTCAGCAATCTCATTTAACGTGTACTTGGCGCCCACATACAAACAACTGGTGTCCTGCATGCTATATTTATAATCTTCATAAACAGACTTTTGCATCATTCAATACCCTTCAGCTCCGCAGGAATCTCGATGGAGTCAATGGCAAATCCGCTGATCCTGATGGCATCCACTACCGACTTGCGGGACAGATGCTCTTCCTCGCACAGTTCCTCCACAGTAACCTTTCTGGCATATTCCTTTGAGAGCTTATCAGCCTTTGTAAAAATATCATTTACTCTTGCAAGTGCCTTATCGGCAACTTCTGAACTGTCATTATTCTCCTTGATCAGTTCCTCCATGGCATCCATGATATATTTTACTATCATGCCCTCGCAGTCTTCGGGCTTTTCCTGACTGTCCAGCATTGTAACCACAGCAGCAAGAGCAACATTTCCTTCACCGATCAGGTCCTCAGCCAATACACCTTGCCCGGTATAAATCTTTGCGATCTGTACCACATCCTTAAGATACATTTCGATGATCTTTGACTGAGCATCCTTGTCTCCGGACATGGCTCCCATGGTATAAGCCTTCTTTTCTCCGTCCGTGTACGTGGGAAGCCCCTCCAGTTCATCCAGATACATCTGCAGGAAATTAAAATCCTCGGGTGTAAACTCAGGTTCACCTTCCGGTGCTTCATCACCAATGGTTATCTTCTGTGATGTGAGATAATCCCGCACCATCTTCAAACGTTCTTCGTTCAGTTCCAGTTCGGAAAAAGCCTCCGCCAGCTCATCTTCTTTCAGGAAATTACCCTGTTCCCTGGCCGTTCTCTTGACCTCTTCCAGGATCTGACCGAATCTGACTTCTTTATCCATTAAATCATTCCTCTCAGGTCTTATGTGTATGTGTAAACAAATGCTCCTGGCAGTATTCGTAATTGCCCCTGCATTTGCTGCAATATCTGAATTCCAATGACGGATTGGAAATTTCTGTCTGTCCGCAGATCGAGCACTTATGTCTTGCCGCGCTCTGGGGCTTTATCTTGGTATTTGCGGACGCGCTGCTCATCTCAGTTTTTCTATAATCCGCAGTATTCTGCCACTGACCGCTGCGGCCCTGCTGCGCACGTCTTTGTCCTTCCCGGTAGGCCCGATTAAACCTGTCTTTTCGGATCTTGTTTCTGATAGAGAATCTTTTAAGGTTGACCAGATAGAATATCAGAATATTTAATAGTGCTGCCACAACCGCAAATCTGGTAAACACTCCGCCAAAGATCAGCAGATATACCATATAAACAAGGTCGATGATACCCAGAATAAACATCTTCATCGGGATAAAGAACATAAAGCGGACTGTATTGTTCGGATAGGTCATGGCAAATCCCAGATAAATGGACACATTAATATAATAAGTGCTGAATGCGGGCCAGGGATTAGAAATATCCAAAACATTATTTGCCACAAACAGCTTAAATCCGGTTTCCTCACAGGATTTAAAAAGCTCCCATCCGTCGGCAGATGATGTGATATAAACAAAACCCAAAGCTGCAAAGGAAGATATTACCGTAAACAGTATTCCCCCGAAAATATAAAGGTTGAACCTAAAGGTTCCCCAGGTCTTTTCCAGAACCATACCGATGGAAAGACAGCACCACATCATCAAAATCACAAAAATGATATTTGATTCCGTAGGCGGAACAATAAGCCAGGTGATCACTCTCCAGACCTGTCCGTGTATGATCTTCCAGGGATCCAGATACAGAAATGAAAGGAAGTCCGTTCCTCTGAAATTATCAAAGAGTCTGATCAAATATCCCAGCGCATAACCGATGATAAGTGCCAATGTAAGATTCGGTATCGCATACTTGCCGAATTTCTTTTCTAACTTTTCAATCATAAATAAAAACCAATCCTATGAGTATTCTATGTCTTTATCATCATTCCAAGCGCAAGTCCGCTCGGTACAACTTCCACAATTTTAGCATACTTTCGTGTCTTTTGCTAACCCATAGGAGAACTTTATAAAAATATAACAAACAAATCCCCAAAATTTCATTTCCTATTATTTGCAAATAAGGCCTCCAACATATATAATAGTACTTTGTGTGAGTATGTTTCGCAATGTATTTTTAGTTTAACAGGAGTTTTTTATGACAGACAATTCAAAAACCGCAAGACTTGGAATAGATATTGGCTCTACAACTGTTAAGGTAGCGGTTTTAGACGATAACAACGGTCTTCTGTTTTCCGATTACAGAAGACATCATGCAAATATCAAGGAGACCCTTTCAGGTCTTATTTCCGATGCATTTGAAAAACTTGGAAATATGACGGTTTACCCCGTGATCACCGGATCCGGCGGACTGAATATCGCAAAGCATCTGGGTGTACCCTTTACCCAGGAAGTCATTGCCGTGGCCACATCCCTCCAGACTCTTGCTCCCAAGACCGATGTAGCGATAGAGCTCGGCGGCGAGGATGCAAAGATCATATATTTTGAAGACGGCAATGTGGAGCAGCGAATGAACGGTATCTGCGCAGGCGGAACCGGCTCCTTCATAGACCAGATGGCTTCCCTTTTGCAGACTGATGCAACGGGGCTTAATGAATATGCGAAGAATTATCAGTCCCTCTATACCATCGCCGCAAGATGCGGAGTATTTGCAAAGACCGATATCCAGCCGCTCATCAATGAAGGCGCCACCAGTGAAGATCTGGCAGCATCCATTTTCCAGGCGGTTGTAAACCAGACTATTTCAGGACTCGCCTGCGGAAAACCCATCAGAGGTCATGTTGCTTTTTTGGGTGGTCCTCTTCACTTCCTGGATCAGTTAAAAGCTGCCTTTATCCGCACTCTGAAGCTTGATGACGAGCATATCATCGATGCCGAGAATTCACATCTGTTTGCAGCCATCGGTTCTGCGCTTACTTACGATAAAAATGTGTCCTATACTCTTGAAGAGATGAAGACAAAGCTAAGCGGCGAACTCAAGATGGAATTTGAAGTGGAGCGTATGGAACCCCTCTTTGCCTCCAAGGAAGAATTTGCTGCATTCGAAGAAAGGCACGCAAGGGCAAAGGTAACCAAAGGTGATCTTTCAACATACCATGGAAATGCATTCCTTGGAATAGATGCAGGCTCCACTACCACCAAAATCGCCCTTGTAGGAAGTGAAGGTCAGTTATTGTACTCATTTTACTCAAACAATAACGGCTCACCTTTAAAGACAGCAATAAGTGCGATGGAGGATATCAAAAACAAATTACCCGAAGGCGTAAACATCGTTCGCTCATGCTCCACCGGTTACGGTGAGGCTCTCTTAAAGTCCGCATTTATGCTGGATGACGGCGAGGTAGAGACCATAGCCCACTACAAGGCAGCAGCATTCTTTGATCCCGAGGTCGATTGCATTTTAGATATCGGCGGACAGGACATGAAGTGTATCAAGATCAAGAACAGAACTGTCGAGTCCGTACAGTTAAACGAGGCATGTTCATCCGGATGCGGATCTTTCATAGAAACCTTTGCTAAATCCCTTGATTTCTCTGTAAAGGATTTTGCAACAGAGGCGCTCTTTGCTCCCCATCCCATCGACCTCGGTACCAGATGTACCGTATTTATGAATTCAAAGGTTAAGCAGGCCCAAAAGGAAGGTGCTTCCGTAGCCGATATTTCCGCAGGTCTGGCCTACTCCGTTATAAAGAACGCTCTCTTTAAGGTTATCAAGGTTTCCACAGCCGCAGAACTGGGGGACAATATCGTAGTTCAGGGTGGAACCTTCTACAATAACGCAGTTCTCCGCTCACTTGAAAAGATCGCGGACTGTGAAGTGACACGCCCGGATATCGCAGGTATCATGGGGGCTTTCGGCTGTGCTCTCATCGCAAGAGAAAGATACGAGGAGGGCTATGAAACTACCATGCTCTCTTTGGATGACATCATCAATCTGGAATTTGAGACCAGCATGACCAAGTGCAAAGGATGCACCAACAGCTGCAGACTCACTATCAACAGATTTTCCGGCGGCAGACAGTTCATCTCCGGAAACAGATGTGAGCGTGGTATCGGCGGAAAGAAAAATGCGGGTAATGTTCCCAATCTCTATGAATACAAATTAAAAAGGATTTTTGATTATGAACCCCTTTCTGAAAATGAGGCAACCCGCGGAACAGTCGGCATTCCCCGGGTTCTGAATATGTATGAGGACTATCCCTTCTGGGCAACATTTTTCAAAGAGCTGGGATACAGAGTCCTCCTCTCCCCGGGATCCACCAGAAAAGTATACGAGATGGGAATAGAATCCATTCCCTCGGAATCTCTTTGCTATCCCGCCAAGATAGCTCACGGACACGTGACATGGCTTGTACAGCAAAAGGTTGATTTTATATTCTACCCCTCCATTTTCTATGAGAGAAAGGAAGATCAGGATACTGCCAACAATTATAACTGTCCCATCGTTGCATCAAACTCGGAGAATATAAAGAATAACCTTGAAGCCATCACAGAGGGTAAAGTACGTTTCAGAAATCCCTTCATGTCCTTCAAGTCGGAAAAGACAATATACCAGGTACTCTCCAAGGAATTCAGCGAGATACCGAGATCAGAATTAAAAGAGGCTATCAGCAAAGCATGGGCAGAGCTTTTTGCCTGCAGAGCAGATATTCAAAAGAAGGGCGAGGAGACGCTTAAGTATCTGGAGGAGACAGGAAAACACGGAATCGTCCTGGCAGGCCGCCCCTATCATATCGATCCCGAGATCAATCACGGCATACCCGAGATGATAAACTCATACGATATTGCGGTACTTTCAGAGGACAGCATCTCCCACCTGGCTCATCCCGACAGACCCCTCATCGTATCGGACCAGTGGACCTATCATGCCAGACTGTATGCTGCAGCCAGCTATATCAGGACCCGGGATGATCTGGACATGATCCAGTTGAATTCCTTTGGATGCGGACTGGACGCTGTTACATCGGATCAGGTTAACGACATCCTCTCCTGCTCAAACAAGATTTATACCTGTCTCAAGATCGATGAAGTGAACAATCTGGGTGCCGCAAGGATCCGCGTTCGCTCACTTATCAGTGCCATCGACGAGAGAAAGCGCATTGGTAAAAAGGCCAAGGCTGCCGATTCCTCATATCACCGCGTGGAATTTACGGAAGACATGAAGGGCAAATACACCATTATCTGTCCTCAGCTCTCTCCCGTTCACTTTGATATGTTTGAGACCTGCTTCAGAGCCAGCGGATATAATTTCGTTGTGCTGGGAAATGCGGATAAACAGGCCATCAACACCGGTCTTAAGTATGTAAACAATGATGCTTGCTACCCTTCTCTTATGATGACGGGACAGCTGGTACAGGCGCTTGAGTCCGGCAAATTTGATGTAAACAAGTCTGCCATTATCATCACCCAGACCGGAGGATGCTGCCGAGCTACCAATTACATCGGATTTATCAGAAGAGCTCTGGCCAAGGCCGGCTTAGGTCATGTTCCCGTTATCTCCTTAAGCGTCGGAGGCATTGAAAAGAACAGCGGCTTTAAATTATCCCCGGGACTGGTACTGCGCTTTGCGGTTGCCTTTACCTTTGGTGATATATTCATGAAGTGCATTTATCGTATGCGTCCTTATGAACTGGAAAAGGGGAGCGCCGATGCTCTTCACGCAAAATGGCTGGATAAGTGCCGCGCACTCATTATGGCAAAGCATCTTAACTGGGCTAAATTTAAAAAATACTGCCGTGAGATCATCAGAGACTTCGATGCTCTTCCCATAGATGAAACCCTGAGGAAGCCCAGGGTTGGACTTGTAGGCGAAATTCTCATTAAATTCGCTCCATCGGGCAACAATCATATGGTTCAGCAGATTGAGAATGAAGGTGCCGAGGCTGTTGTTCCCGACTTCATTGATTTCATCCAGTACTGCTTCTACAATCAGATCTTTAAAGCAGATAACTACGGCATGAAAAAGATAAATAAGCTTGTTGGCAAAGTAGGTATCTGGGCTATTGACCATTGGGTACGCGATGCCGCTTTCAAAGCATATGATAAGAGCAAGCATTTCGACAGACCGGAATCTATCTATGAAACCGCTCGTCTTGCTTCCGAGGTTGTCTCTCTGGGCAATCAGGCCGGTGAAGGCTGGCTTCTGACCGGAGAAATGCAGGAACTGATACATAACGGTATTCCAAATATCGTCTGCGTACAACCCTTCGGTTGCCTGCCCAACCATATTGTGGGCAAAGGCCCCATCAAAGCTGTGAGAAAAGCCAATCCCGGATCAAATATCGTGGCCATTGACTTCGATCCCGGTGCCAGCGAAGTAAACCAGTTGAACCGATTAAAGCTGATGCTCAGCACAGCCTTCAAGAAGATGGAAAAAGAAAATGCTTAGATTCTATTTTGTTATTGGTATATCAATACCTTTTATAATCTATTATGTTGTAAAAATGCGTTTTATGTCTGCCCATGCGGACCGTTTTTCAGACGAAAAACGTTATAAACTGATACGCCATCTTGCAATACATTGCATGATAAATTCAAACCTCTGGACAAAGTACACCGGTGTCGAAAACCTCCCGAAGGAAGGTGGATACATAATGTACCCCAACCATCAGGGTAAATATGATATCGTGGGAATTTTTTTTGCACATAAAAAGCCCTGCACTCTCGTAATGGAGGCAGAGCGTTCCAAGATTCCCATTGCCACAGAGGTTCTGGACCTTCTGGACGGTGTCAGACTCGACAGACACAATATGCGAAAGCAGATAGAATCAATTGACCGTATTTCCAAGGAAGTCTCCGAGGGAAGACGATACATTCTCTTCCCCGAGGGAGGCTACGACAATAACGGAAACAACCTTCAGGATTTTATGCCCGGTGCATTCAAGGCAGCTCTTAAAGCTAAATGCCCCATCGTACCTGTCACTCTGGTTGATTCCTACAAGCCTTATTCTATCAATTCACTTAAAAGAATAAAAACGCAGGTGCATTTCCTCAAGCCCATACAATACGATGAGTACAAGGATATGAACACCCGCGAAATAGCTGCTCTTGTTAAAGAAAAAATTCAGGAAAAAATGGACTCTGTTCTACAGGATAAGTAACCATCGGTTCATTATCATACAGGGGCTCCCAGGTAAAAGCCCTGAACAAAATCAGCTCCGTTCGGAACCACAAAGTTAAATTCTTCTTTACATTCAATCCCCCCCACGATCACCTGGGCACCAAAATCATGGAACTTCTTGATGCACCTCAGAAAGGAATCCTGCCTGATATCATCTTTGTGAATATCGGCTACCAATTCTCTTCCGATCTTCACAACCTTAGGTTTAAAAATACTGAGGGCCTCAAAGTCATTGTTCCCCTCACCGAAATTGTTCAACGAAACATCAAGTCCCTTTATCCTTAATGTCTTGTTCTTCTTTTCCCATTTTTTTAAAGAAATATCGGGATACTCCAATATCTTTACTATCCCTCTGTTATTGTATTTTCCATACCAGCTGTCAAATACTTTAGACTCTTCGTTTGTAAAGACTTCGGACGGAAAAGAGTTTATACAAACCTTCTCTTCATAATCACGCTCAACGTATTTTTTCGTAGCGCCAAAAAAACTGGCAATCTCCAAAACGTGAAGCTTACCCATATCCATATATTCATCTATGAGTTCCTCCACGCTTTTATCAAGCGGTCTCATCAAAGATTCATAGGCATATACAGTTTTCCCATCGGGATAGAAAATAGGTTGAAATACAATATCGATCCTCAGTTTTCTTAGTTCAGCGGACATATCCTCAGAAAGAGGAAACTCATCGAAGGTAATCATATCCTGCCCTCTTTATGCTATGTATTTACCATCCGGTATTTACGAATCTTCCCTAACGATGATTCGCATTTACATCATAACATAATTATTCTGAAAATTCATTATTATATTTCAAATTATTTATATAATTATATTATTCCGTCAAATTTATAGTTTATTATTATATCAGATTCTCCGCTCTCTTAAGCGCATCATCAATATGAGCGCAGAAGTTTTCTTCTCCGATCCTGGTGATGAATCCGTCCTTTGACATAGTTTTGTACGGTTGCTCATTTACATGTGAGAATACCATCTTTACACCTCTCTTCTCACACTTTTCATAAAGCAATTCAAGAGAATGCATTGCGGATGCATCAAGCGCAGGAACCGCTCTCATTCTGATGACCAAAACCTTTGTAAACTCCTTTAAGGAAATCTCTGAAATAAGATCTGACATTCCAAAAAACATAGGTCCGCTGATCTCATATACTCTAACCTCTTCGGGAACTTTGCGAAGCTCTATGCTGTCAGGATCGTCATCGGGATCAAAATACTTCCACCCCTTGACGGAGGATTCATCAGCCATTCGCTTCATCAATAATACGCATGCCATTACCATTCCGACGCCGATAGCAACTACCAGATCAAATACTACAGTGAGAATAAATGTGGTAGCCAGAACCAAAATATCACTCTTTGGAGCTGTCTTGCAAAGATGTACAAAGGTTCTCCAACCGCTCATATTGTAGGCCACCTGGAAAAGAATTGCCGCAATAGTGGGCATAGGGATAAGTCCCGCATAAGGCATCAGGAAGAGGATAACCAGAACCAGTACCACAGCATGAACCATTCCCGCCACAGGCGTTCTTCCACCGTTTTTGATATTAGCGGCTGTTCTTGCAATAGCACCTGTAGCCGGAATGCCGCCAAAAAGCGCGGATCCGATATTTCCGGCACCCTGTGCGATAAGTTCCTGATTTGAACGGTGATGAGAATTGATCATACCGTCTGCAACAACGCAGGAAAGCAAAGACTCAATAGCTGCAAGTATTGCTATTGTAAATGAATCTCCGATCACAGCCCTTACTTTTGCAAAGGTAAATTCAGGGAATGCAAAAGGAGGGAAACCTGCGGTTATAGTATAAAGATCACTGATGGTGAATGCCTTTAGTCCCAGCCCCTTAACCATGCCAATCCCGGCTAATACAGCTATGAGGGATGCGGGAACCTTTGTACCGATCTTAGGGATCATAGGCCAAAGGATCAATATAGCAAGGCTGACAGCACCCACGATCACTGCCTGATAATTAAAGGTCTTGATATTCAGGAATATATTCTTTACCTTATCGATGGTCTCAATATTCTCTGTTCCGGCAGGATATGTAAGCCCCATGAAATCCTTCATCTGACCGATGAGGAGTGTCACAGCGATACCCGCAGTGAAACCGGTGGTTATGGTATAAGGAATAAATCTGATAAGACTTCCGAATCTGAGAAGACCCATGATGATCAGGATCACACCCGCAATAATGGTAGCGATCACCAGACCGTCAAATCCGTTCTTTGCAACTATGCCTGCAACTATTGTGGCAAAGGCAGCTGTGGGGCCTGCGATCTGTACTCTGCTTCCGCCCAGAAAAGAAATGATGAATCCCGCTACAATGGCAGTATATATACCCTTTTCCGGACCCACGCCCGATGCAAGTGCCAATGCTACGGAAAGGGGCAGTGCGATTATGGCAACGATAAGGCCGCTGACTACATCCTTTGCGAACTGTCCCCAGCTGTATTCCTTCATGTTAGAAAAAAGCATGGGTTTAAGTTTACTCTTCTTGTTCATTTTTTCAATCTCTTCCTCGTATTCTAAAACTATGCAAATATCATTGCTTCACAAAACACGACAAGGCATTCCCTGCCTTGTCGCGCATATGATTATACTTCTCACTATATTTTATGTCAAATACTATATTACTCCGCAGTATCATATCCGGGCATTTTAAACTCTACATAATCATAATCTGAGTTACCGTATATCTCCTGGCGGATCAGCTGATCATACTCCGTATAACCGCTCAAGAACTGATTAGCGATGAGTTCGCTGTGATATGATAAACTATCAGGATCATAATCTGAATTTATCGTTCCATCCTCATTTCTGGAAATATTAGTCAGACATGCCGCATCATACATAACATAATGCTGCGTTTCATCATCAAACTCTTTGTCCCAGTGAACCTTATAAATATTGCAGATTATATTCTGATCACGTTTGTTCTCA
Source organism: uncultured Lachnospiraceae bacterium (assembly GCA_902767075.1). GTDB lineage: Bacteria > Bacillota > Clostridia > Lachnospirales > Lachnospiraceae > AC2028. The sequence goes on along the minus strand of CACXGM010000026.1, from coordinate 13,931 downwards.
TCCTTTGCAATAAGCAGATAACTGGTAATATACTCAGGATCCTCATTCCATACCCAATTGGTCCAAAAAAGGTCGGTGTTGTCCCATATCTGCCCATAAAGTGCTTGGTTCGCATTTTCTACGAAAAAAGCATCCGAGGTTATTTCCTCAGGAGACAATCGATAGGATGCCAGCTTTGCTTGACGTTCTGCTTCCTCTTTGGCTAATCTTGCCTCTTCCTCTTGCCTTCGCTTTTCCTCTTTTTCTTTCTCTTCCTGTTCCCGCTTTGCTTCTCTTTCTATTTCCTGCTGTCTGCGCTCTTCCGCAACACGCTTCTGTACGCGAAGTGTACCGATAACTGTCGGGATGATAATTGTTAAAACGACGGTCATGACAATAGCCAGCGCGATCATTTTACGCCTGAACATACTTTTAGCAGCATGTGCCCTTTCGGCCTGTGAGCTCTGCGCCTGATCAAACTGCTGCTTACGGATCTCTGCCTCCGTCTTCATCTTCTGGTATTCAACGTCATCCTTGTCATAGTCAGCCATAAATGATGAATCACAGTTGGTGCAATAAAACGTTCCTTCATTTACCATCTTCAGTGGGCCGTTACAATTCGGACACCTTAAACTCATCAATTTCATATTAATTCCTCATATTGGTCTTTTCTCACCGATCTGATTCAGCTCATAAGGAGTGTTCTGATATACGTAGTAGTTCAGCCAGTTGGTATAGAGGTTGTTGCTGTGGGAGCGCCAGGTAAGGAGCGGCTTCTGCTCGGGGTCGTCTCCGGGGAAATAGTTGTAGGGCACCTGAATGGGAAGACCCTTATTCAAGTCTCTGAAGTACTCATTTTTAAGGGTCAATCTGTCATACTCGGGGTGTCCGGTTACAAATATCTTCTTTCCCTCTTCCGCAAGGGCCAGAAATACTCCGGCCTCTTCGCTCTCTGCCAGAATGGTCAATTCCTTACAGTTTTTAAGTTCCTCGGTGGAAGTGGCGGTATGGCGGCTGTGAGGAGCCAGGAAAACATCATCAAAACCTCTTACCAGAGGAATCTTACGATTGTTTACTCTATGCTCGTATATACCGAAAAGCTTCTGAGGGAGCTGGATCTTATTTATGCCGTAATAATGATAAAAGCCTGCCTGTGCTCCCCAGCAGATATGGAGAGTACTGGTGACATGAGTCTCAGCCCAGTCCATGATCATGCAGATCTCATCCCAGTAATCCACTTCCTCAAAGGAAATATCTTCCACCGGTGCTCCGGTGATTATCATACCGTCAAACTTCTCATCCTTGATATCATCAAAGGTGCAATAGAACCTGTTTAGATGATTGGCGGAAGTGTTCTGAGAGATATGGCTCTTTGTATTCATGAAGGTCACATCAACCTGCAGCGGAGTGTTTGAAAGCGCTCTTAACAGCTGCAGCTCCGTGTCCTGCTTCACAGGCATGTTATTGAGGATAAGTACCTTCAGGGGTCTGATATCCTGATGCACCGCCCTGAAATCATCCATCACAAATATGTTTTCGTTTTCGAGTATTTCCCTCGCTGGCAGATCTCTTTGAATCTTAATAGGCATTTACATGTTCCTTCTTTTCTTTTATTCACACATTTAAGATCAATGGATCATTAATCCGTTAAATATGTCTTCATGAATTCCTCTTCCGTGAGGATCGGAATATTCAGTTCCTTTGCTGTCTTATTCTTTGTAGAATTCGACATATTGTCATTATTGATGAGACAGATGGTCTTGCCGGTTACAGATCCCGTCACCTTTCCGCCTCTTTGCTCTATAACCTCTTTAAGAGCATTTCTGTTTTCAAAACTGTTCAAGCTTCCGGTCACTACAAAAATCAGTCCCGACAGGTTCTGTCCGCTTGCATTTACCTGTGGTTTCTCTATTTCAAGCTTTTCGATCAGTGATCTCAGAACAGACAGATTTCTTTCATTTTTGAAAAATCCGGCAATAGCACCCGCCATAACATCGCCGATTCCGTCGATTTCTGCAAGTTCTGATGCATCTGCGGCAATTATTCGATCAATATCATAATCATAAGCCTTGCACAGAAGCTTAGCATTTGCTGAACCTATACCATTGATCCCAAGACCAAATATAAGTCTCGGCAGAGTGGTATGTCTGGCATTTTCTATAGCTGCCATCAGGTTCTCATAGGACTTTTCGCCGAAGCCCTCCAGCCTGATGATGTTTTCTTTGTGTTTATCCAGTTCAAACAGATCCGGGAAACTCTTGATAAAGCCAAAGTCTATCATCTTTTCAAGAGTCGCTTCCGAGAGGCCGTCCACATTCAGTGCCTCGCGGCTGACAAACTGTGAGAAAGCCTTTATCTGCTTAGCGGGACATTCCTCGTTTGTACAGTAAAGGCTCTGTGCTTCGTTTAAAGCCCTTATCTCTGTCTTTCCTCCACATACGGGGCAAACAGAAGGGATGGTCACATTGCCTGATCCCGTGAGATTTTCAGCGATCTGAGGGATGATCATGTTTGCCTTGTAGACTGTGATCCTGTCCCCGATTCCGAGTTTTAACTCTCTCACGATGGAAACATTATGGACGGAAGCCCTTGATACGGTGGTTCCTTCCAGCTCCACGGGATCAAATATAGCTACGGGATTGATAAGACCTGTTCTGCTGGCGCTCCACTCGATCTCTCTGAGGGTAGTCTCCGCTGTTTCGTCAGCCCACTTAAATGCTATGGAGTGTCTGGGGAACTTTGCCGTTCGTCCTAAGGAGACTCCGTATGCGATATCTTCGTATGTCAGTACCAGACCGTCGGAAGGGATCTCATAGCTTTCAATCTTTTTGGCAAAATACTCTATCGCCTCGTGGATATTTCCTTCGTTAACAGCCTTTCTTTCAACCACTTCAAATCCAAGCTGTTCCAGAAATCTGAAGGTATTTTCCCTGGAGTTTGAAAAGTCGTGGTCTGAGCCGTCAGTCTCTCTTGCGGTCACGAGATTAAATGCGATGAATCTAACATTTCTCTTTGCGGTGATCTCGTTGTTTAACTGGCGAACGGCTCCTCTGCAAAGGTTTCTGGGATTCTTATACCTGTCCGCATCATTTGTGATCTTTCGATTTATTTCTTCAAAGTCGGGATAACTGATGACCGCTTCACCGCGGAGTACCAGTTCACCCCTAAAAGAAATCCTTGTAGGTACATTGACAAAAACTCTTGCATTCGGTGTCACTACTTCACCGATCTCACCGTTTCCTCTGGTGACAGCTTGAACCAGCTCACCGTTTTTGTAAGTCAGGACAATGGTGAGGCCGTCCAGCTTCCATGAAAGAATACCTTCATGACCATTCAGCCAGCTTGCCAGTTCATCCCTGCTCTTTGTCTTATCAAGGGACAGCATGGGGCTTTCGTGCTGCATCTTGGGAAGTTCATCCACTGCCTCGTATCCCACCCTAACCGTTGGTGAGTTTGAAAGTGTCACTCCCAGCTCTTCCTCCAGGCTGACCAGCTCGTCGTAGAGCTTATCATATTCGAAGTTACTCATGATCTCTTCATCCTTGGCATAATAAGCCTCGGATGCTTTTGAAAGAATTCCCACGAGTTCCTTCATTCTGTTCATTTTTGTATCTTTTTCGTTATCTGACATCAAATGCCACCCCTGATATCATGTTTTAATTTATTATTCAACCGGGAAAAGAGCTCACTTAATTCCTCTTTTGTAAGTTCTCTCCATTTGCCGGGCTTTAGATCCCCCAGCAGGATGTTTACCACTCTGACTCTCTTTAAGCTCCTGACCTCAGCTCCGCAAGCTTTACACATCCGTCTGATCTGTCGATTAAGCCCTTGTGTCAATATCACTTTAAAAGTGTAGTCAGAAAGTTTCTCTGCTTTTGCAGGCCTTGTGGTCTGCTCAAGATCCTTTAAATAGATACCCTCCTCAAATCTATTTATCAGATCTTCGGATACCTTTTTATCTATACGGACTATATACTCCTTTTCGTGAGCATTGGCACCCCGCATCATTTTTTCGATCAGGTCTCCGTCATTTGTAAGAAGAATAAGCCCTTCTGAGTCCTTATCCAGCCTTCCCGCGTAAGTAACTCTTATGGGATAATCTATCAGCTCACCGATAAGCTTTTCCGCATGAGCATCCTTCTCACTCACCGTCACACCCACCGGCTTATAAAATGCAAGATACGCCTTCCTATCCGGCCCCGAGACCACCTTCCCGTCTACGATAATCTCTTCTTCTCCGCTGACTTTCATCCCCGAAGTAGCCTTCACTCCATTTACGACCACTCTGCCGGCCTCAATAAGCTTATCCGCATCTCTCCTCGAGCATATCCCGCATGACGCTATATATTTATTAATTCGAGTATCTAAATTATTTTCCATACTATTCCAAACAGGAGCATTGTACACACCAGCCACTGCTCCGTCACTAGGATTCAAGAAACTCTAACTCCATAACATTCTTCACCTGAGGTATACCATTACCTTCCTCAAGTCCGCGTTTAGCTATTTTATCCGCCAGATCATTATATTTATCTCCGGAGTGCCCCTCAACCTTATGGAACGTAATCTTTATATCTGCTCCCCATCCTCTCATTGCATCACGATACTTCTGGGTAAGCTCATTCTTTGCTTTCCATCCGCCGGTTACCCACTCTTCGATACCGCTGTAATCATAAAAGATTTCGATGGCTTTATATCCGCTCTTTCTTGCACACTGAACGGCATACATAGCTCCCAGCATTTCACCGGTAACATTTCTCTGCTTTAATGATTCGGGATTATCTCCGTTTCCATATGCCAGATAAATCTCTCCGTCATCCAGGATAAACACGCATCCGAACGCATATTTCTTTATCGCATCATTATAGCTTCCGTCTACATATACGGTTATGAAATCAAGATTTATAGACACTTTTCTATATTACCCCTTATGATAGCCCGTGTTTCCAATGGCATAGATATTGTATGCCGCAACATGATCGTAGATACATCTCCAGGAACTCCAGGCTTTTCCGCTTACACAGATATAAGTCTTGCCGTCGTCCCCTTTCATCATGCTTGCTCCACAGCAACCGGACTGATTGACAAATCCCGTCTTTGCACCGCAGACATATCCGCCCGTATCCTTGTCCTCGATCCTTCTCAGGAACCAATTGGACAGCTCAACACCCTGAGTATGAAACTCAGATCCGGAGGATGTATATCTCCTGGTTCCCAGTACCTCAGCCAGAAATTCATCCTGCATTGCAGCAGCCAGTATCACTGCAATATCATTACAATTGCTGTAATTGTTATCATCATATACTCCAACGCAATTGGCAAAATGAGTTGTATCCTGAAGTCCCAGATCCTTGACTGTCTCGTTCATGAGATCAACGAAATCCTCATGAGTACCTGCTGTATACTCAGCCAGCATATAGGCAGCCTCTGCACCTGATGGCAAGATCGTTCCGTAGAACAGATCTCTTACAGTTAATGTCTCACCCTCTTCGTATCCTGCACTGGAGCAGCCGTATTTCAGATCATATGCTTTAGCATTGTAACTCAGCTTCACCACATCATCCAAATGCTCATCGGAGATATAGATCCTGGCAGTCAGAACCGTCATGATCTTTGTCATGGATGCCGGGAACATCTTTTCAAAACCGGATTTGGAGGCTAAAACCTTACCTGTATCAAGGCATACCACATATCCGTACTCCGATGTAAATTCCTCGGATGACATATCCTTTGTGTCGGTATCGGAGACAAATCTAAATTCATCTCCGCTCACATCAAAGCGCTTTGTAAGATTTCCCAACCCCTGTGATCCCGTTTCATCACTAACCGATGGTTCATCTCCTGATTTAAGTTCTTCTCCGCTTTCTATATCACCAACGGTTACATCGCCGGTCTCATATTTTTCCGGTATCTGCGTTGATACCAATGAAGCAGGTGATAAGCTGTCTTCGATATTTACTTTTTTATTCTTTCCTGCCAGCTTCACGATCATTACTATCGCAAAAACTATCAGCAGCAATAAAGCAAGCAAAATCAGACCGCCGAGGAACAGCTTTTTATTGCGATTCTGTCTCGCTTTTTCAGCCTCTACCCTTGCACGTCTGATTTCGCGTTTTCTTTCGTATTCTTCGTTGGAATAGTAACTGTTTCCTGTCATGAATCACTCCGGGTCAACAATTCTTCCCATCTTCTGTCTACTTCTTCCTGGAAGGCCTGGATCAGATCCTGATTCTCAGGTTTAAAAAGATGCTTGAATCTTCCCTGTTTAACAAGGAAATCTTCAAGAGGAAGCTTATTCTTGGGTCTGTAGTTTACGATCCACTTACCCTCGATCACCTCAAAAAGAGGCCAATAGCAGGTTTCCACTGCCAGCTTGCAGATCTCGGGAAGATCCGGAGTATCATATCTCCAGCCTCTGGGACAGGGTGCAAGAATATTTAAGAACGCCGGACCGGGTGTATATATAGCTCGCTCTGACTTGGTATACAGATCCTTAAAATTCGAAATAAAGGTGGTCTGCGCAACATAAGGGATGTTGTGAGCTGCCATTATTGCAGCCAGATCCTTACGTGTCTGCGGCTTACCGTTTGAAAGCTTACCGGAAGGGGTAGTGGTGGTGTCGGCATACTGGGGAGTAGCTGATGAACGCTGGATTCCGGTGTTCATATATGCACCGTTATCATAGCAGACATAAACCATGTCGTGTCCGCGCTCCATGGCTCCCGACAGGGACTGAAGTCCGATATCATATGTACCGCCGTCTCCGCCGAAGGTAATGAACTTATATGTTTCATCGATCTTTCCACGCTTCTTTAATGCCTTAAATGCAGTCTCCGCACCTGAAAGGGTGGCTCCGGCACTCTCAAATGCAGTGTGGATATAACTGTCTGTATATGCGGTGTAGGGATAAGTATATGTGGATACCTCCAGACATCCGGTAGCATTTCCTACTACCGCCTTGTCCCCGGGGTGAAGGGCCTTCAGTACGTTTCTTACGGCAATTGTTCCGCCGCAGCCTGCGCACATTCTGTGTCCGGGTGCAAGTCTCTCTTCCCTCTCCTGTATTTCTTTGAAATTAAATACTGACTGTTCCATGATTATTCCTTTGTCTGATGTTTGGATTGGTTTGCAAAAAAAGGACTTAGACAATTATTCTCTCAAGCCCATGTATGGATACTGATCGTAACTGATCTCTCCGGCGGCAAGCTTTTGAAGATTACCATATACGCCTTCAATATCTTCAACTTTAACGTCTCTGCCGGATAATCCGTACATAATATTAACAGTCTCTGCTGTGCACTTAGCGCGATACATAGCTGCAGTCAGCTCAGCGCCCAGAGGACCTCCCTGTGTGGAATAACTCTCCGATCTGTCCATAATAGCAACAGCCTTTGCGTTCTTAAGTGCAGCGGCAAACTCTTCACCGGGAAAGGGTCTGAATACTCTGACCTTCATCAGTCCGGCTTTCACGCCCTGCCCACGAAGAACATCCACAGCATCCTTTACGGTACCGCAAACGGAACCGATGGCAACCACAACATACTCAGCATCATCCAGTCTGTAGCCCTCATAGAAGCCATACTTCTGCCCTGTGATAGCTTCGAACTCTTTAGCCACATCCAGGATCACCTGCTTTGCATTTCTCATAGCTTCGGCGTGTGCCTTCTTAGACTCCATACAGTAATTCGATACCGCATAAGGTCCGATAGCCATTGGTTCGTTTTCTTTTAAAAGATAATGCTCGGGCTCATACTGACCAACAAATTTCTTTATGGGTTCATCATCCCAAAGTGTGATGTTCTGAACAGCGTGGGAAGTAATGAATCCGTCCTGGCAGATCATAACAGGAAGATGCACTCCCTTTGCCTCTGCGATCCTGTGAGCCTGGAGGAAATTGTCATAAACCTCCTGATTGGTCTCCGCATAGATCTGGATCCATCCTGAATCCCTGGCACCCATGGAATCCGAGTGCTCTGCGTTTATATTCAAAGGTCCGGTGAGACCTCTGTTTACAAGTGCCATAACGATTGGCAATCTACTGGATGCTGCGCAATAGAGCATCTCCCACATAAGAGCCATACCTGCGGATGAAGTGGCAGTGATGGTTCTGGCTCCTGCCGCTTCCGCTCCCATGGCGGCGCTCATGGCACTGTGCTCACTCTCAACGGGAATGAACTCAGTAGTGATCTCTCCGTTTGCGATCATTGATGCAACAAACTGAGGGATCTCGGTTGAAGGGGTGATGGGGAATGCAGGCATAACGTCGGGATTTATCTGCTTGATAGCATGTCCGATAGCCTCATTTCCGGACATTCTTGTCTTTGTAGCCATTCCTTATCCCTCCATAGTTATCGCACCGAAGGGGCATGCTTTTACGCAGATTCCGCATCCCTTGCAGTGATCGTAATCAAAATCAAGTCTCTTGCCGTCTTTTACCGGAATGGAACTGTCGGGGCAAAAAGGAACACAAAGAAGGCACTGTTTGCACTTTTCCTTATCCAGAACAGGAGTCTGAGTCCTCCACTCTCCGGTATTAAAATCTCTTGAAGTGGCAGGCTCATAGATCTGAAGTCCCTCAGTCAGATCCTGCCATCTGGTCTGTTCATTTATTTCTGATGCTTTCATCGCCACTGAACAACCTCCTCGATAGCCTTATTTAATGCTTTTAAATTACCTTCCAGCACTTCAGGCTTTCTGGCAAATTTATGCGCAAGAGAGGTCTTCATCTCTCTTAAAAACACATCGATCTCCATTACTCCGGAAATCTTGACCATTGCTGCAAGCATTGGAGTGTTGGGGAAATACTTACCCAATGTCTCCATGCTGACCTTGCGGGCATCTATTGCATAAACAGCTCCTTTGTAATCGCCAAGGAGCGGCATTATCTCATCCTTTGACTTCTGAGTATTGATCAGAATACCGCCGCTCTCCTTTAATCCGCCGGTGACATTAACGGAATGAAGCAGTGTGTCATCAACTACAGCTACATAGTCAGGATCATAAATATTTGAGTGTACTCTTATCTCGGTATCGCTGATCCTGTCATAAGCGGTAATGGGGGCTCCCATTCTCTCCGGTCCGTATTCCGGAAATCCCTGCACCTGTTTTCCTGCCTGAAATGCAACATCTGCAAGCAGCAGTGCAGCAGTCTTGGCACCCTGACCGCCACGGCCGTGCCATCTGATCTCTGTAAGTTTGCTCATCTTGTTTCTTCTTTCTGTGTATTATTATGACTCCGATAATTTAATTATTCTCTGTATTAGAGTCGCTTTCGCCGTCAACCTCCGTGTCCTCGGCGGGTTCGGGAAGCTCGATCTCCACCTTCTCGATGCGGCTCTGATCCAAACCTCTGACAGTCAGCTTGATACCGTTCTCCAGCTCAACGCTTTCTCCGTCCTCCGGCAGTCTGTCAAGCGCTTCTATCATGATACCGCCGATGGAATCGTAATCTTCGCTCTGAATATCGGTACCCAGAGCATCGTTCACATCATCGGTGCTCATGGAAGCTTCCACCAGAAATCTTCTCTCACCCAGCTCAGTGATAAGTTCTTCCTCATCCTCGTCGTACTCATCTCTGATCTCTCCCACGATCTCCTCCAGCAGATCCTCCAGTGTGATCATGCCCACACAATCACCGTACTCATTCATCACAAGGGCGATGCTGGTGGTGGACTCTCTCAGCTCCTCCAAAAGATCCGCAGTCTTTTTATGCTCATGGGTAAAGAGGCATTCCCTCAGATAATCCCTGACTACGAAATTATCGGTATTCTCGCAAAAGGCCAGGTCCTTAACATTTATCACGCCCAGGAAATGATCCTGCTCGCCCTCTTCATCCTCTTCATAAACAGGTAGACGGGTGTACATGTGCTCCTTAAATGTATCTCTGACTTCCTCAAAGGTGTCCGACACCTTAACGGTGACCATATTTACACGAGGAATCATGATATCCTTTGCCTCAGCATCCGAAAACTCGAAAACGTTAAGGATCATCTCCCTCTCTTCAGATTCTATGACGCCATCCTCATGGCCGGCCTCCACATATGTCTTAAGCTCAGTTTCCGTCATGGTCTCATGGTAATCGGCATCGACCTTTAGTAACTTCTGTATCCCCTTTGTAATCGCATCGACAATAAAAATGATAGGAGTCAAAATGATCATCATCGCATAGATCACACCGCTGTAGGCAAAGGAAATCTTTTCGGAATATGTGAGCGCCCAGTTCTTCGGCACGATTTCTCCCAGTATCAGGACCACTATGGTGATCACCGCAGTCATGATACCAACCGCAAGACTCTCTGAAAGCTTAGCTCCTGCGGCTTGGCTGATACTGATCGCTATCACTGTAGCCAAGGAAGATGCTGTTATATTCACCACATTGTTACCGATGAGGATCGCCGATAGCATCTTGCTCTTTTTGTCAAGAACGCGGTCAACTCTCGCCGCCGCTTTGTTTCCCTCCTCAGCCAGACTGTGGATCCTTATCTTATTTACCGAAGTAAATGCGGTTTCCGCAGACGAAAAAAAAGCAGACAGAAAAATCAATAGAATTAAAACGATAATTTTTATTATAGTTTCTATGTCCAAAAAATAATGCCCTCCTATGGCATTAAACATTATAATACCATAAAAGGACAATTCTATCCACAAAAATTTAAAGAATTTGAGGCTTAAAAGCACTGTTTTTTACTGATTCCGAAGCCTTTCGATAAGTCTTTCATATCTCATATTATGGGATTTGATCGTCTCATCCGAATCCACGTATTGAAGGAAGCCTTCAGTATCCACCCATTTGTAATCAACTGTCTCACTTTCCTGAAGTACCACTGAATCCTTTGGACAGTTTACTTTTACAAAATATGAGAAAAAGGATGACCTGCTCTTCTCACTGTGAGTATGGCTGATAAGCACCAGATCGTCAGCCTTTATCTGTATCCCTGTCTCCTCCTTTAATTCCCTTACAGCGCACTGAAGGGGGCTCTCACCGCTGACTGCACTTCCGCCTGCACTTGCCTCCCAAAGGCCCGGATACACGTCCTTTTCAGGGTGTCTTTTTGTCAGAAGAAAACTACCGTCCTCATGCTGCACCAAAATATCACACACCATATGATACAAACCATCGGGTATGGTCTGTCTTGCATGTCTGTCGATCTTTATATCGCTTTTGTTTCCCTTTATATCATATAAATCCCAGATTTCCATAAATCTCACTCCACAGATTAATTATTTCCGATATGTTTGATTGTCTTTTCGTAAATCCTCTTAAAGAAGAATGTGGTAACCGCAGCGGACATAACCTCCGCGATGGGGAAGGACCACCACACATAATCCACATTTCCGAGAAGAGAAAGCAAATATGCTGCCGGGATCAACACCACGATCTGACGCATTATGGACACGATCATGCTGTATACACTCACACCAAGCGCCTGGAACATGGATCCCGTGACGATACAGTATGCCGCAATGGGGAAATGAATTCCGATGATTCGTAATGCTACCGTTCCCATAGCTGTCATTTCGGCAGATGCATCAAAGAAGCCTAAAAGCACTCCCGGAACAGCTTCCACCACAGCTACTCCTACGACCATGATGGCTGTGGCATATATCCAGGCCAGCTTCCATGTCTTCATCATACGATCCTTTTTCTCCGCACCGTAGTTGTATGCAACGATGGGGATCATTCCGTTGTTCAAGCCAAATACAGGCATGAATACGAAGCTCTGTAGTTTGAAATAAACTCCGAATACCGCAACTGCAGTGGATGAAAATCCGATGAGGATCTTGTTCATGATATAGACCATCAGAGATCCGATGGACTGCATGATAATGGACGGCACGCCAATCTTATAAATATTTCCGATCAGCTTTCCGTCAGGCTTGAATCCTTTGAAGGAAATATGTATATCCGGGTTCTTTTTAATATTAAAAATACAGGCAAGCAAAGCTGCAACTATCTGACCGATAATAGTAGCAAGAGCAGCTCCGGCCACTCCCATCTTTGGTGCGCCAAGGAGACCGAAAATGAGGATCGGATCCATGATAAGGTTTATGATAGCGCCCGTACCCTGGGTGATCATGGTGTAAAGGGTACGTCCGGTGGATGTCAGGAGTCTTTCAAAGATAAACTGTCCGAATATACCGAATGAGCAGGTGAGGACTATGGTCAGGTACTGCACACCATACTCAATGATCTCGGGATCCGTTGTCTGACTCATATAGAACGGTTTCACAACAGTCAGACCGATGACCAGGAATAACAGATAACTGATAACGGATAAAAAGATTCCGTTTACCGCTGTCTTGTTTGCCTTATCAAATTCCTTTTCTCCAAGAGCTCTGGAAAGTATGGCATTGATACCGACTCCGGTACCTCCGGCCAGAGCGATCATCAACATCTGCAAAGGGAATGCCATGGACACCGCAGTCAGCGCATCCTCTGCCACTCTGGATACAAAAATACTGTCCACAATATTATAAAGAGCCTGCACAAGCATGGATGCCATCATTGGTAGGGACATGGTAATAAGGAGCTTATTTACGGGAAGCACTCCCATTTTATTCTCCCGTTTTTCTTCTCCGTTTTCAGTAATTTCTAATGTTTTTTCAGATTCCAAACTCATTTTTCAGGTCCTTAAAATGCTTGATTTACACGAAACTCGCTTATTATATCAAATTTAAAAACCTAATTCAAATTAATTCTTTCCTTTTTTCGTAACAAAAAAAGCAGAGCACAAAGCCCTGCCTTTGAAGTATCCTTTTGTGGATTAAACAATACCCTGAGCGGTCATAGCATCGCAAACCTTAAGGAATCCGGCGATGTTGGCACCTGCAACATAGTTGCCCTCAAGACCATACTTCTTGGAAGCATCATCAAGATTGTGGAAGATATTTACCATGATGTTCTTGAGCTTAGCATCAACCTCTTCGAAGGTCCATGAAAGTCTCTCGGAGTTCTGGCTCATCTCAAGAGCGGAAGTAGCTACGCCGCCTGCATTTGCAGCCTTTCCGGGAACAAAGTAAACCTTATTAGCCTGGAAGTACTCGGTAGCTTCAAGAGTGGTAGGCATGTTAGCACCCTCGCATACTGCGATAACACCGTTAGCAACAAGCTTCTTTGCATCATCAAGATTAAGCTCGTTCTGTGTAGCGCAAGGAAGAGCGATGTCAACCTTAACTTCCCACTGATTGGTTCCCTCGGTAGCCTTGTCGTGATACTGAGCTGAAGGTCTCTTTGCAGCATACTCGGTAAGACGAGCTCTATTAACTTCCTTAACCTCCTTGAGAAGTGCAACATCGATTCCTTCGGGATCGTAAACCCATCCGGTTGAATCTGAGCAGGTAACAGGCTTAGCGCCAAGCTGCTGTGCCTTCTGAATAGCATAGATTGCAACGTTTCCGGATCCTGATACAGCAACAGTCTTTCCTGCAAGTGCGATTCCGTTAGACTTCAGCATTTCCTCGGTCATATAGAGAAGTCCGTATCCGGTAGCCTCGGTTCTTGCAAGAGATCCACCATAGGAAAGACCCTTTCCGGTGAGAACTCCCTCATAGAGTCCGGTAAGTCTCTTATACTGACCGTACATGTAACCGATCTCTCTTGCGCCTGTTCCGATATCACCTGCGGGAACGTCGGTATCAGCACCGATATATTTGTAAAGTTCGGTGATGAAGCTCTGGCAGAAAGCCATAACCTCTCTGTCTGACTTGCCCTTGGGATCAAAATCCGATCCACCCTTACCACCGCCGATAGGAAGACCGGTAAGTGAATTCTTGAAGATCTGCTCAAAACCAAGGAACTTGATGATACCAAGGTTTACTGAAGGGTGAAGACGAAGTCCTCCCTTGTAGGGTCCGATTGCAGAGTTAAACTGTACTCTGTAGCCATTGTTTACCTGAACCTGTCCCTTGTCATCTACCCAGGGAACTCTGAAAAGAAGCTGTCTCTCGGGAGT
>CACXGM010000025.1 GCA_902767075.1 uncultured Lachnospiraceae bacterium | reverse complement strand
TCGTGCATTCAGCGATGCATATTACACTGCAAAGGTTCTGGCAAAGGTTGCAAAAGAACATCCGGAAGTGTTAAAATTCGTTTCCTATGATGTCACTTTCCCTCCCAAAACAAAGGAGGATGAAGTATTTAAGGACTTCGGTACATACTCAAAGCAGATCACTCGCGTTTTCAAGGACCGTGAGACCGCACTACGTGACAAGGGTGTCATGTCCATAGTCTGCACCAAGTGTAACAAGCCTATCAAAAAGAGGATCGGATGGTTTTCTCCAAACGGAAAGCAATATGTTTCCGCTGGCTTTTGCGACGAGCACGGGCTTATAAAGAACCGTGTGAGGATCCAGAAGTATGATGATGACTCGGTCTGTGTTATAAAGATCGTGAAACCCATCGAGAATGAGGGACTCTTGAAGCTTCAGGAAAGATCCGCCCGAGCTGAGGAACTGAGAAAGAAGCGCAAGGAAGCAGAGAAAAAAGCGAGACTTCAGGCAAAGTAACTGTGGACTCAGGATAACAGAATATGAAAATAGGAATACTGGGCGGAACTTTTAACCCCGTTCACAACGGCCATATAGCATTGGCAAGGCGGGCAAAGGAAGGCTTTAATCTGGATAAAGTGGTATTTATGCCGGCAGGAAACTCTTACTTTAAAAAGGGCGTCCTGCCGATAGTGCGTCGTTTGGAGATCCTGAGAGCAGCACTTCCAAAAGAGTTCGAGGTGTCGGAGCTTGAGAGCGATGAGTCAAAGCCAACATACTCCTGTGACACCTTTGAGTATCTTCACAAAACATATCCTGAGGATCAGTTTTACATGATCCTGGGCTTTGATTGTCTGGAGAGTGTTCATTATTGGAGGGAGCCTGCTAAACTCCTGGCAAATTGCGAGCTGATAGCCGCCACGAGGGAAGGCTCCTCAATGGAGTCACTTAAAAGGACGGCGGAGGATCTGGAAAAAAGATTCGGCGGAAGGGTACATCTGCTGGAGTTTCCGGATATAGAAATCTCATCTACAAAAATAAGAGAAAGGATTTTACGGGGAGAAAGCATAGAAGGTTTGGTTCCAAAGGAAGTTGAAGGTTTAGTTGTACGTTATGAAAAAGAAACAGAAAAATAACAGTCAGAATGAAGAAATAAATGTAAAGGAGAACAGAACATACTCTAATTACAGACTTGCGATTTATTTTGCAGTCTACTTTGCGGCATTTGTATACTGGGAAGTATTCATGCGGATGCAGATCACAGGCCATGTGGACAGGAGCAATATCGGCCTTCTGTTCTTTATACCGGCTGAAGCGCTTTTAATGGCGGCATTCTGCGGTGTACACAGAAATCATGTGGTGATCAACAAGATAGTATCTGTTATTCTGGCTTTTATCCCCGCGTTATACTACGCAGTTCAATTTATCTATTATCGTATTTTCGGATCCGTCATTTCAGTCAGCATGCTGGGAATGGGAACGGATGCCATCGGCAATTTCGGATGGGCACTTAAGGGAGTGATCATCAGTTCCCTTGGGTACCTCGGATTGATCTTTCTACCGGTGATACTCATTGCGGTATTTTCGTTTGTGAAGTTTCCGAAGAGAAACGGTGAAGAAAAGAAAAGTCCTCTTGGAGGCGGATATTCGCTGTGGCTTCACTTTGTGGCGCTGGTCCTTGTGGCTGCACTTTGGTATGGAGGATCTCAGGGACTAAGATTATTGGGAACCGAAAGAGGATCCGCATATTATGTATTGAACGATCCCCTTTCCGATACGGATACAACATCCGAGAGGATCGGTACTCTTGCCACATCCATCGTGGAGACCGGAACCATTTATCTGGGTCTTGGAGGGCCTGACGGAAATATCAGTGTGGCAGCGGTAAATGAGGATGCTCTGAATCTCACTTCTGAAACACAGACTTCCGAAAGCACTGCAGATGCTCCCGCCCCGGT
This sequence comes from uncultured Lachnospiraceae bacterium, assembly GCA_902767075.1. Taxonomy (GTDB): domain Bacteria; phylum Bacillota; class Clostridia; order Lachnospirales; family Lachnospiraceae; genus AC2028. The sequence goes on along the minus strand of CACXGM010000025.1, from coordinate 16,181 downwards.
TGAACCGGAAGAAGAGGAGATCACATATTATCCCCATGTGGATCAGGATCTGGATTTTGAACTGATCAGATCAAACACTACTGATAAAAACATAATTTCTCTCTGCGATTATTTCGGTTCAAAGCGACCTACCAGAACTAACGAATACACAGGATTGTTCGAAGGATACAATCTTATATATATCTGCGGAGAAGCATTCTCCAATTATGGAATAGATCCGGACATTACACCCGCTCTCTACAAGATGGCGACAAACGGTATTGTCCTGAATAATTTCTATAACAGTTTTCCCAACACCACAACCAATGGTGAGTATGCTTTTGCAACCAGCTATTGGCCGGATATGTCAAGATGGGCCGACAGCGGTACTGTGGCCGGCTCCTTTGCACAGTCTGCAAGTACATTTATGCCCTATGGTCTGGGAGATTTCTTTAAAGCCGAGGGAGTGGAAACATACGCCTTTCACGATTATTACGGTGAGTACTATTGGCGCGATCACTCATGGCCAAATCTTGGATACGACAATATAAAATTTATGGGTGACGGCATGACCTTCACCACCACCTGGCCTGCATCGGATCTGGAGATGTTTGAACAATCGGTGGATGATTTCATAAATAATGACAGGTTCCATGCATACTATATGACCTTCAGCGGACACGGCCCCTATAATCCCGACAACCGTATGTACAGGAAAAATATAGATGCTGTAAAGGAACTGGCAAAGGATAAATATCAGGACAATGCAGTGCTTGGATATTTCTGTGGTGAGTACGAGCTGGAACTGGGAATGGAATATCTCCTGGATCGGCTGGAGGACGCAGGAAAGCTGGATAATACCGTTATCGTCCTGGTGGGGGATCATTTCCCTTATTTCCTGCCGGAGTCCGCAAGGCTTGAATTTAACGGCGGCGAGCCCATGGATGAGACCTTTGAAATGTATCATTCCACATGTATCATCTATAACGCAGGTCTCGAAGAGCCCATTATAAATAATGAGTATTGCTGCAACGTGGATATACTTCCCACCATGCTGAATCTTTTCAATATTGAGTATGATTCAAGACTTCTCATGGGAAATGATGTTTTCTCGGACGGTGTACACAGAGCGAGATTATATAACGGAAGCTTCATCACGGATGTTGTCCGTTACGATAAGAGAAGCGGAAAGAAGATCTGGTCCGACAGTGTTGCGGATTACTCGCAGAACGTGCTGGACAATTATCTCGAGGCCATGATGGACTACACTGAAAGTGAGTACACTGCTTCCCTTCAGGCACTTAAGAGTAATTTCTGGCTCTATGTTTGGAAGAATGCAGGATTCCTGACGGATGAAGAGGTGGCTGAGGAGCTGGCAAGAGAAGCGGCCGGCCGGAACGACTATGATGCGGAGGCTCAGAGAGAAGCAGAGGAAGCTTTAAGGTCGCTGCAGGGTATTCCGGAAGGAGAGGAGATCCCACAGGAGACGCAATATGTAGATAATGAGCCTACATACGAACCTGAACCTACACCTGAGCCGGAACCCACGCCGGAACCCGAGCCTACGCCTGAACCTGTACCCGATCCCGAGCCGCAGCCCGTACCTGATGACGGGGCAGCAACAGAGGCTCAGGAAGCATCGCCTCCGGCGGAAGCAGAGCAGGTGGAGACCACACCGCAAGAGTAGTAATTAGCAGAGTTTTCATTGTTTTTTCACAATTTTTTTATTGCCTTAACAAAATGCCATAGATATACTAGATGATATCAGGCTAGGGCAAAACACCTTTTGACCCCGGCATCATATATACAGACAGAGGATACCAATGGATAACAATTTAAACGAATACGACAACGGTTCCGGAAACCGCGGAGGAAACGGCGGCAACGGAAATCGCGGAAACAACAACGGAAAAAACAATCAGACCGGAAGACCCGGCGGATGGATGATCATCATATTCATACTTCTGCTGGTGGCATTCGGATTTCTGATCTACAACATGTTTTTCAGCGGCGGAAAGAATTATAAGGAAAAGGAATACACAGAATTCCTTAAAGATCTTGAAGCGGACAAGGTTGAATCCGTAGAATTAAATGCCGAAAAGGCTGTTATGACGGTTACCCTCAAGACAGAGGCAGTAACCGATGGTGATGCGGCAAAGGAAGCGGCAACCGGCACTTTGTTTGAACAGCAGGCATACGCATATAGGCTTGAAAATGAAAGAGTATATCAGACCTATGTGATGGACACCTTTGAGATGCTCCTTCCCAGACTGGTGGATCATGGAGTAGTGGGAAAGAGAGTGGTAAGTAACAATTCCGGTCTCTTTACCGAGATATTGGTGGGAGTGATCCTGCCCGTTGCCCTTCTCTGGATCATCGCAATGTTCTTTATGCGCAGGATGGGCGGAAGTGGCGGCCCTCTTGGCGTCGGAAAGAGCAATGCAAAGGTTTATGTTCAAAAGGAAACCGGAGTTACCTTTGCGGATGTGGCCGGCGAGGATGAGGCAAAGGAATCGCTGGTGGAAGTGGTTGACTTCCTTCATGATCCCTCAAAATATACAAAGATCGGTGCGAGACTTCCAAAGGGTGCGCTTCTGGTGGGCCCTCCCGGAACAGGTAAGACCCTGCTTGCAAAGGCTGTTGCCGGTGAAGCACATGTACCTTTCTTTTCACTTACGGGCTCTGACTTTATCGAACTCTATGTCGGTGTCGGAGCATCCCGTGTAAGAGACCTTTTCAAGGAAGCAAACAAGAACGCTCCATGTATCATATTTATCGATGAGATCGACGCCATCGGACGAAGCCGTGATTCCAGATACGGCGGTGGAAACGAGGAGCGTGAGCAGACTCTGAACCAGCTGCTCTCTGAGATGGATGGATTCGATACGTCAAAGGGAATCCTTATCTTGGGTGCTACCAACCGTCCCGAGATCCTGGACAAGGCACTCCTTCGTCCCGGACGTTTCGACAGACGTATCATAGTAGATAAGCCCGATCTCAAGGGACGTGTTGAGATCCTAAAGGTTCACGCTAAAGATGTCAAGATGGATGAGACCGTCGATCTGGATGCAATCGCCCTTGCAACCAGCGGAGCCGTAGGCTCAGATCTTGCAAATATGATAAACGAAGCTGCCATCAACGCAGTCAAGGAGAACCGTCAGTACGTTAATCAGCAGGATCTCTTTGCAGCTGTTGAGCAGGTACTTGTGGGCAAAGAAAAGAAGGATCGCATTATGAGCCCCGAGGAGAGAAAGATCGTCTCCTACCACGAGGTGGGACATGCTCTTATCAGTGCTCTTCAGAAAAATGCAGATCCCGTTCAGAAGATCACCATCGTACCCAGGACTATGGGCGCTTTGGGATATGTTATGAATGTTCCGGAAGAGGAAAAATACTTAAACAGCGAGGCAGAGTTAAGAGACAGGATCGTAAGTCTCCTTGGCGGACGTGCTGCTGAAGAGATAATGTTTGACTCTGTAACCACCGGTGCTGCCAACGATATAGAAAAAGCAACCGAGCTTGTGCGTGATATGATCACCCGCTATGGTATGAGCAAGAAGTTCGGTCTCATGAGTCTTGCTACTGTTGAGAGCAGATATCTTGAAGGCAGAACGGAGCTCAATTGTTCCGACCGCACCGCAGCCTTGATCGATGAAGAGATCTCCGCTGTTTTGAAGGAAAGCTATGATAAGGCGCTGTCCATGCTCCGTGAAAACATCGATATCATGGACAAGATAGCTGCTTTCCTCATTGAGAAAGAGACCATCACCGGCAAGGAATTCATGCAGATCTTCAGAAAGGAAAAGGGACTTCCCGATCCTGAAGAGGAGAAGAAAGAGGAAGAAACTTGCGGTGAAGATCTCAAATCCGATGATGCCAAGGTTGAGGACACTAATGCGGAAGTAGAAATGAATACCGAGGTCAAGTCAGACAATATCGATGACATAACCATTGGTGATTCAAATACAGATTCGCAGGACGCCTCAGATGGTTCAAATGCGGCTGATACTTCCGACGAGCAGAAGCCTTCGGATAATGACGCATCGGAAAACCCGGGCGAAAAATGGCAGGCTCCGCCGGATCCCAATGACGGAAAGCCTCGCGGAAGATTTTCAAATTCGCAAATGTAATGAAGTGTGTGCCTATATAATAGGCGCAGAATAAAGAATATAAACAACGGGTTGTCACTTAGGCAGCCCGATTGTTGCGTATAAAAACAGGTCGATCATGGAGAGAATTAAGAGAATAATAACCGGATTTGTAAAGGGAAAGAATCTGAAAAAGCAGCTTCCCATAATGCTTCTTGGCGTGTTTATGATGGGGTTTACCCTGTCCTGGCTGCGTCTGGTGGATTGGGGAACTGATACCTTTACAAATATGAATCTTGCCATCAGTGCAAAGATAGGCTTGAGCCTCGGAACCTGGCAGCTTATTTTAAATATTATATTGTTTATCACGGTGTTTTTGCTGGGAGCGGACAATTTCGGTTTCGGTACCGTGGCAAATATGGTCTTTATAGGTTATATATGTGATTTTTTCACATGGCTCTGGAAGAAGATACTTCCACAGAAATTATTTGAGTATCCCCTTTTGGAGGATGGAACTGCAGACCTTGGTGCAACACCTCATTTCAGTAATGAATTCTTATGGCTGCGGATCGCAGTGATGATAGTGGCACTGGCCATGTTCGTATTCTTTGCAGCCCTTTATATGGACTCCGGGCTGGGAGTATCACCCTGCGATGCGATTCCTTTTATCATTCAGTCAAAGGTGAAAAAACTCCCTATAAAGGTCATCAGGATATTTTATGATATAGCACTTATACTTATCGCTTTTGCCTTTGGAAGCAAGTGGTATATCGCCACGATCCTCATGGCATTTTCGCTTGGACCGGTAATCGAATTTGTGGGTAAGAATATTAAAAAATGGTTTTCTTTTTAAGACAAAAGAAAGTTAATACTCATAGGATCAATGCTTTTGTATTGATAGCCATATTCATTCTGGGGACAGTCTGCTGTCCCTTTTTGTCATATGCAAAAAATGATGAAGAAATACTATCGGAACACAGGCTGATAGAGGCAGAATCAAATAAAACCGAAAACTGGCCGGAGGGGCCTGAAATCGGAGCATTATCGGCTGTGCTTATCGACGCGGAAAGCGGGATGATACTCTATGAAAAGCAGCCCTTTGAAAGGGTCTATCCCGCGTCCACCACAAAAATGCTGACATGTCTCATTGCAGCTGAACAGTGTGATGCTGACGAGATGGTTTCCTTCTCCCATGATGCAGTTTTTGACACGCCCAGAGGAAGTAATAATATTGCCATAGATCCGGGAGAGGAGCTTACTGTTTATGAGTGCCTCCAGGCTATCCTGATCAGATCTGCAAACGAATGCTCCTTTGCTCTGGGTGAGCATGTTGGAGGAGGTGACAGGGCTGCGTTTATCGATATGATGAATGAGCGTGCCGGCGAACTTGGCTGCAAAGATTCTCACTTCGTTAATCCAAACGGTCTTCCGGATGAGGACCATTACACGACAGCTTATGATATGGCGCAGATAGGGAGAGAGTTTTTTAAAAATGAAACTCTTTGCAATATATCGTTGACTCCCAGACTTCATATTTACCCGAGTGCCAAGCAAAAAGACGAGATAATAGAAAACACTACAAACGAGATGCTCCGCAATAATTCCTATAAATACGAAGCCCTCGTGGGAGCAAAAACCGGTCACACCGATGATGCGGGATACTGTCTTGTATCCTGCGCAGAAAAGAACGGAATGCGTCTGATCTGCGCTTTGTTTGGGGATGTTTATCCCTATCAGTATCTGGATACTATTGCTCTGTTTGACTATGGTTTTTCAAATTTCGATAAAGTAAACATTTCAGAGACCGAAACAAAATATAACATCAGCACCAAGGGTTCATTCTATACCGGAGTAGACGTTTTAGGTAATTCGGAACCCATCCTTGCGCTGAATAAAAACGACTATATAATATTGCCGAAGACGGTGGACTTTAAGGATATATCCTCCACCATTTCCTATGACACGGACAGCGAAAATGAGGCGGCCGTCATCACATATTCCTATCACGACAGATTCCTGGGAACGGCATCTGTTGATTTCGATGTGGATGATGAAACCGGAGGGTTTACCTTTGATGAACTGCCGGCATCTGTCAGTGTTGAAAAAGAAGAACCGATCATCCCGGAAGAGCAGAGAGTGGTTTTTGTTAATATCGTCAAGATCGGAAGATATGTGCTCATCTTTGGCGGCGGCGGTACGCTGCTATATCTGTTCATCAGGGGAATCATCAGCTACAGGAAACATCATCCTAACTGGAGAGCAAACTGGAGACGAGAGAGAAGAAAGAGAAAGAATCGTGTCCGTACCATAGGCATCCACGAGGAGGCAAGACGTCATAAAGCTGAGTTTAAAGCTGAAAGCCGCAGAAGAAAAAGCGGACGAAAAAAGGTATCCCGCAGTATAAACAAAAAAAGTAAGGCATCGTATTTTAGAACCAGATAAAAAAGGCAGCTTACTTAGCTGCCCTTCTGATACAGTATTTACAAATGGGATTTCCTGCGGCGGAGAATTTCTCTTCGTACTCAGTCATAACATTTCCGACCATAAGCTTCTCATCTGAATGGAGGTCATAGGAAATATAGTCTGCCTGCCAGCCTGCAATTTCGATCTCTTCGACAGCAAAGTCGAAGAGTCCGCGGTTATCGGTCTTGAACTCAATGCATCCGTCAGCTTTCAGAATCTTGTCGTAGCGGGCGAGGAACTCTTTTGAGGGAAGTCTTCTCTTGGCATGACGGTCTTTTGGCCAGGGATCCGAGAAATTAAGATAAATCCTGTCCACCTCGCCGGGGGCGAAAACTTTTGTGATATCTTCCGCATCCATACGCAGGAATATAAGATTAGGTTTTTCATCTGCTTCCATCTTTTGTACTGCTCTGAGGAGGACGGCAGAGTACTTTTCGATTCCGATATAATTTATGTCCGGATTAAGGGATGCCAGCTCATGAATAAAGCGGCCCTTTCCCATGCCGATCTCGATACGGATGGGATTATTGTTACCGAAGCGCTCATGCCAGGTGCCGGGACACTTTTCAAGCTCATCCTCATTTACGACATATTTGCTGGCCGCGATCATTTCCTGGCAGCCTGTGATATTTCGAAGACGCATATATATCTCCTTAGATGTTGTGCTTTTTATGTGGTACTTAATTTGTTTTCTTAGTTTTTGTATTTTGGTTATCGTGTTTTGTGCGCTGCACTTTGTATGTAGAACCAAATGTATTGTGTTATGTTTGTTGCACTCCGGTGACTTAATTTGATATTTTGCATCGTAATTAGCAAAAACGGGAATTCCGCTGCTAATATTTCTCTGCAAGCATACATTTTTGCACCGGAATATAAAAACTTGGAATTCCCGCGACCCGGATTAAGACGAAGACCTTTTTTTGACATCGGGATTTTCAAAATTGATTTTTCCGGTGTCTGGGAGTGTGATACAAACTTTCTTTTTACATCGGTATTAGAAAAACTGTAAATCCCGATGCTTTGATTTAGCTATAAGTGTTATTTTGGACAGCGGAATTTAAAAAAATATATATTCCGCTGCATAATGCCTATCAACCCTATAGGAATTATAAATTAAACAAGGATACATAAGCAGTTAACAACCACAGATTATAGAAAAACAACCCTGCATTTGTCAATCGGAAAACGCACAGGGTAGAAAGGATACGGTATGTTCGACATTCAGGAAGAATTAAAAAAGCTCCCAAAAGACCCCGGCGTGTACATCATGCGTGACAGCGCCGATGGTGTACTTTACGTGGGAAAAGCCATCAATCTTCATAACCGTGTCCGCTCCTATTTCAGAAAAAATGTGGGTCGAGGCCCGGCCATCGACCAGATGATCGCACTCATCGACCACTTTGAATATATTGTGACGGACTCGGAGCTGGAGGCTCTGGTGCTGGAGAATAATCTGATAAAAGAGTATTCTCCAAAGTACAATACGCTCTTAAAAGATGACAAGACCTACCCCTATATAAAAGTAACCATTGGTGAGGATTATCCCAGAATACTTTTTTCCAGAACCATGAAAAAGGACAAGTCCAAATACTTCGGACCCTACAGTTCGGCAGGCTCTGTAAAGGATACTATAGAACTATTAAACAAGATCTATATGCTCAGGACCTGTAACAAGGTGCTCCCGCGGGATATAGGACTGGAGAGACCCTGCCTTAATTATCATATCGGACAATGCACCGCACCATGTCAGGGATATGTTTCAAAAGAAGAGTACGCAGAGCAGGTAGCCGGGGCTATGGAATTTCTCACGGGCAATTACAAGCCGGTTTTGAAAAGCCTGGAAGAGCGGATGAAAGAGGCTGCGGAGAAGCTTGAGTTCGAGGAGGCGGCGAGATTAAGGGATCTTCACGCCAGTGTAAAAAGCGTAGCCCAGAAGCAGAAGATAACGGACAGTGAGGGGGATGATAAGGATGTTATAGCCATGGCCCGGGATAAGGATGATGTGGTGGTTCAGGTCTTCTTTGTGCGGGACGGAAAACTTATCGGCCGGGAGCATTATTATATGACAAATGTGTCGGAAGAAGAACCGGGAGCTATAATACAGGACTTCGTGAAGCAGTTTTATGCCGGGACTCCTTTCCTTCCGAAGGAGCTGATGCTCCAGCATGAAATAGAGGATGCAGAGCTGATAGAAAAGTGGCTCAGCGAAAGACGTGGAGCAAGGGTTTATCTCAGGGTTCCCAAGGCGGGGACAAAGGAAAAACTGGTGGAGCTGGCAGCTCACAATGCGGATATCATCCTCACCCAGGACAGAGAAAAACTAAAGCGTGAAGAGGGCCGGACCATCGGAGCGGTAAAGGAGATCGCAAAGCTTCTGGGATTATCAAATGCAGACAGGATGGAAGCCTTTGATATTTCAAATACAAACGGCTTTGAAAATGTGGCATCCATGGTGGTCTTTGAAAAGGGCAAGCCTAAAAAAAGCGACTACAGAAAGTTCAGGATCAAGACCGTGGCAGGCCCCGACGATTACGCCTGCATGAGGGAAGCACTCACCAGACGATTTACCCACGGGATGGAAGAGAACGAAGAGCTTGCCAAAAAGAATATAAGTGCGGAGTACGGAAGCTTTTCCAAATATCCGGACCTTCTTTTGATGGATGGCGGACGTGGTCAGGTAAATATTGCTCTTGAGGTTCTGGAAAGCCTAGGCCTAAATGTACCCGTCTGCGGTATGGTGAAGGATGACTACCACAGGACCAGAGGAATCTATTTTAACAATGTGGAGCTTCCCATAGACATTCATTCCGAGGGCTTCAAGCTGGTTACCCGCATTCAGGACGAGGCCCACCGTTTCGCCATAGAGTATCACAAGTCCCTTAGGAGTAAGGCTCAGGTAAAGTCTATTTTAGACGATATCCCGGGAGTGGGACCTGCCAGGAGAAAGGCACTGATGAGACATTTTGCAAACCTCTCGGATATATCAAATGCCACGGCGGAAGAGATCGCAAAGATACCGGAATTTACCCCGGCATCCGCCGAGGCTGTGGTGAACTTTTTCAAAGAGAAAAAGTAATGCTTTTAATGTGAATGTATGGTAAAATCATTCTGTATGGCCTGAAAACAAGTACAGTTAAACCGGGAAAGGCGTAACTTTTAGAGTTACTGTAGGGTGAAATGAATGGCAACAGTTAAACTTACAAAAGTGATCGAAAAAATGAAACTGGAGAATCTCACTCCGGACATCGATATTGAAAAGATCAGGATCCACGAGCCCGATATAAACCGTCCGGCTCTTCAGATCGCAGGGTATTATGAGTATTTCGATGCTGCCAGAATTCAGATAATCGGCTATGTAGAGTACTCCTATATGGAGAATGCCCTCGATGCCGAACAGCAGAGGGAAGCATTTGAAAAGCTTCTGGATTATCCCATCCCTGCCATTGTTTTTTGCAGAAATTTAAAGCCCAACGATCTGTTCATTGAGATCGCCAGACAAAAGGGCAGACCCATATTTTTGACAAATGAGGCCACCAGTGCATTTACCGCTGAGATCATCAGATGGCTCAATGAACAGCTGGCACCCATGATGACGGTGCACGGAGTTCTGGTGGATGTATACGGTCAGGGCGTACTGATAACCGGCGAGAGCGGAATCGGTAAATCCGAGGCGGCGCTGGAACTTATAAAGCGTGGACACAGACTTGTATCCGACGATGCGGTTGAGCTTAGAAAGATAAGCGACGAGATCCTTATGGGAACAGCCCCGGATATCACAAAGCACCTTATCGAATTAAGAGGTATCGGCATTGTGGATGTTAAGGCACTCTACGGTGCATCCTCCGTTAAGGATTATCAGCAGATCGATCTGGTCATCCATCTGGAGGACTGGGACAAGGATAAGGACTACGACAGACTGGGACTGGAGGACAATTTCACCGAGTATCTCGGAGTTAAGGTTGCCAGTCACAACATTCCCATAAGACCCGGACGTAACCTTGCCGTTATCTGCGAGTCCGCAGCCGTTAATTTCCGTCAGAAAAAGATGGGATACAATGCAGCCGAGGAGCTCTACAAGAGATTCCAGGAGAACCTGGCTAAGCGCGGCAGCGATGACGAGGACGAAGAGTAATATACGAAAAGAGGAAAGAAATGAAATACGCAGTTGGTGTTGATATAGGCGGAACTACAGTAAAGATCGGTATCTTCGAGGAAAGCTCAAAGCTCCTCACAAAGTGGGAGATCCCTACAGTCACAGCAAACGGAGGAAAGCAGATCGTTCCCGATGTGGCTAAGAGTGTGCTTGCGAAGCTTGCGGAGATGGGAATCGACAAAAATGATGTTATAGGTCTGGGAGTAGGCGCTCCCGGAGCTGTAGATGAGAACGGATATATGGGCGGCGGAGCCGTTAACTTAGGATGGGAGCCCTTTAATCTTAAAGAGACCTTTGAGGCAGAGCTTCAGGGCATCAAGGTAAAGGGCGCTAATGACGCAAATGCCGCAGCATTCGGAGAGATGTGGCAGGGCGGCGGACGCGGATATAGCGACGTGGTTGCTGTCACTCTGGGAACCGGTGTAGGCGGCGGTATCATCGTGAACGGTAAGCTCCTGGCAGGCGCAACCGGTGCAGGAGGAGAGATCGGACACATTCACTTGGAAGATGATGAGCCTGACACCTGCGGATGCGGCGGACACGGATGCCTGGAGCAGTATGCATCCGCCACCGGCATCGTGAGACTGGCAAAGAGAAGACTTGCACAGGATGATGCTCCCAGCGTATTGAGAGATTCGGAAATATCTGCAAAGACTGTTTTTGATGCTGTAAAGGCAGGGGATAAGGTAGCCATCGAGATTGCTGAGAAATTTGGCTACTATCTCGGAAAGGGACTGGCAGCAGTGGCAAATGTGGTCAATCCCCAGATCTTTGTCATCGGAGGCGGTGTTTCCAAGGCCGGAGAGGTGCTCATTCCATACATTGAGCCCAGCTTCCGGAAATATGCATTCCCTCCCTGCAGAGGTGCAAAATTTGCACTGGCTCAGCTGGGAAATGATGCCGGTATCGTAGGCGCTGCAGGAATGGTGCTTTGATTTAATAAAGGGGGAATATCAGAAGCGTAAGGCGGAAAGCGAATGCTAAGTAAAGAAATCTTAGGATCGATAACTGCATATACATGCCCGGAAAACGTCAAGACCAATGAGGTATTAAAAGGCTATACCTCTTTTAAAATAGGCGGACCTGCAGAATGCCTGGTTGAGATAGATACGGTGCAGCAACTGACGGATGTGTCACAATACTTAAAGCGGGAAAAGGTTCCCTATTATGTCCTGGGTAACGGCAGCAATACACTGTTTTCCGACGAAGGCTATGAGGGCGTGGTGCTTCACCTTGGCAGGAAGATAGACGAGATCCGGGTGGAAGGTAATCTGATCTATGCCGAAGCCGGGGCAATGCTGGTAAGCGTATCCCGGACGGCTCAGAAAAACGGTCTGACTGGTCTGGAATTTGCGGCAGGGATCCCCGGTACCGTGGGCGGCGGCGTGGTAATGAATGCCGGAGCCTATGACGGCGAGATGAAGACAGTGGTCAAAAAAGTCCGCGCGGTATCACCGAAGGGAGAGATCTGCGAACTTAATAACGAGGAGCTTAAATTCGGATACAGGTACAGCATCCTCAGAGGAACCGGCTATGTGGTGACGGACGTGGTCTTCGAACTGAAACCCGGGGATAAGGAAGAGATCCTGGCAAAGATGAATGATTTTAACGCAAGGCGTCGGGAAAAACAGCCAATCGAGCTTCCCAGCGCGGGCAGTACCTTCAAGAGACCTGAAGGGTACTACGCCGGACAGCTTATCATGGAAGCGGGGCTTAGAGGGTTTACCATAGGGGGAGCGAAAGTGTCTGAAAAGCACTGTGGCTTTATAGTGAATACAGGAAATGCCACTTCATCCGATGTCCGTGATCTGATTGGGGAAGTTCAGAAGCGGGTCAAGGAAAAGTTTGGCGTTGATCTGGAACCGGAGATTGAGATCTTGTAAAGGGAAAGCAATGAGATTCGTAATTGTAACCGGAATGAGTGGAGGCGGAAAGAGTACCACTCTTAAAATGCTTGAAGATATGGGGTTTTACTGCGTAGACAATCTGCCGGTATCCCTACTGGAAAAGTTTGCGGAGCTGATCACACAGCCCGGAACGGAACTGACAAAGGTTGCCCTCGGACTGGATGTCAGATCGGGACAGCCTTTCATGGAGCTACCCCACATATTGGATAATCTCTCAGAGAAGAATATAAATGTGGATATTCTCTACCTCGAAGCCTCGGAAAGAGCGCTTATCAGAAGGTACAAAGAGACCAGACGCATGCATCCCCTTTCGCCCGAAGGCAGAGTGGAGGACGGAGTGGCAAAGGAGATCGAGATGCTGAAGGGCATCAGAAACCGCGCCACCTATGTGATCGATACGACGAATCTTCTCACCCGGGAATTAAAGGCCCAGCTTGATACGATCTTTATCAAGGACAAGGCATATAACAATCTCATGGTGTCCGTTATGAGCTTCGGGTTCAAGCACGGTATCCCGGTGGATGCGGACCTTGTGTTTGATGTGAGATTTTTACCGAATCCCTTTTATGTGGAAGAATTAAAGACCAAGACGGGACTGGATGCGGAAGTAAGAGATTATGTGATGCAGTTTCCCGAAGCAGGAGAATTCCTGGACAGGATCACGAGTCTTTTGGAGTTTCTGATCCCGAATTATATAAAAGAAGGAAAATACAGTCTCGTGGTGGCAATAGGCTGCACCGGCGGAAAGCACAGAAGTGTCACTCTTGCCGAGGGACTTTATAAAAAGTTAGAAGAAGCCGGCGGATGCGGATTGAAGCTCTATCACAGAGATGTGACTGCAGCCGGCAAGTAACAGGAAGATAGATATGTCTTTTTCCGGAAAAGTAAAAGATGAATTAATTGAAAAAATTCCTTCATCAAGGCATTGCCAGCTGGCGGAGCTGGCGGGACTGTTTCATTCCTGCGGGCAGATCGGGATGGAAGAAAACGGGATGGTTTCCATCGGATTTGCCACAGAGAGAGAAGCTGTAGTCAGAAAAGGCTTTACTTTATTGAAAAAAACATTTAATATAGTTGGGGAAATTAACGAAAATAACCCGATTTTTATGGAATTTCTCACAAAAATCGGAGACCCCGACAAGCCGGTTGACACACTCCTGATAAAGAATTCATGTTGTCAGAGGGCGTTTTTAAGGGGCTTTTTTCTCGGCTCCGGATCTATTAACGACCCGGCAAAGACCTATCATCTGGAGTTTATCTGCAGTACCAGGGATGCGGCGGAGCAGATCTGTAAGGTCATAAAGAATTTCGACCTGGATACCAGGATCACCACCAGGCGCAAAAGCTTTGTGGTGTACATGAAGGAAGGCGAAGCCATAGTCAATCTCCTGGGAGTTTTGGAGGCTCCCTCGGGCCTTTTGGAAATGGAGAACGCCAGAGTATACAAAGAGGTAAACAATACCGTAAACAGGCGTGTGAACTGCGAGCTTTCTAATATCAGGAAAACCGTCAATGCCTCCTCCAGGCAGGTGGAAGACATTATTTATATCAGGGATCATTACGGTCTTGATAAACTGCCGGATCAACTGGCAGAAATGGCTGAGGTCAGGCTGGAATTTCCCGAGGCACCTCTCGGGGAACTTGGAGAACATCTTGATCCTCCTGTGGGAAAATCGGGAGTTAATCATAGACTGAGGAAATTGGGAGAAATAGCGGAAAAGCTCAGAGAAGCTGCTCCGCAGGAGTAAGAGGAGCGCCGCGGGAGCGGCATTATGAAAGGATGTTTAAGAACTATGAAGACAGAGAAGATTAAGGTTAGCATGGAGAGCGGACTTGAGGCCAGACCTATCGCACTCCTTGTTCAGGAAGCCGGAAAGTTCGACAGCAGGATCTACATCGAGATCGGCTCTAGAAAGGTTAATGCCAAGAGTATCATGGGAATGATGAGCCTTGGAATGGCTGACGGCGATGAAGTGGAAGTTTCTGCCGAAGGCGATGATGAGGAGGCAGCACTCAGCGGAGTATGTAATTTCCTTGTAGGCACAAAATAAAGCAATGAAACAGAATAAAAAGATGCTGTTCGTCTACAACCCCAAGGCGGGTAAGGCCATGATCCGCAACAAGCTTGCTGATATCCTGGATATTTTTACGGCGGGCGGCTACGAGATAACCATTGTCCCCACTCAGAAGCACGGGGATGCGGTTGAGATAGTAAAGAAAAGATCAGATGTATATGACGTTGTGGTATGCAGCGGCGGAGACGGAACCTTGGATGAAGTGGTAAACGGTATGCTGCAGAGTGATCATCGCACTCCCGTGGGCTATATTCCCGCAGGCTCCACCAACGATTTTGCAGCCAGTCTGGCAATACCGTCCGATATGCTTAAAGCTGCCAATATCATAGTTTCCGGCAAGGATTTTGCCTGTGACGTGGGACAGTTTAACGATCAGAACTTTATTTATGTTGCAGCCTTCGGGCTCTTCAGCGAGATTTCTTATTCTACGGATCAGCAGATAAAAAATGCTCTCGGTCACACCGCTTATATTTTGAGCGGAGGAAAATCGCTGCTGAATGCTCATGCACATAAGCTCAAGGTTACATCAAACGGCAAAACCATCGAGGATGTCTTTATTTACGGAATGATCTCCAACTCTAAACAGGTGGGAGGTTTCCAGGGTATAATGGGACCCGGAGTGGAACTGGATGACGGTGAATTTGAAGTCACTCTCATAAAGGATCCCCAGACTCCGCCGGAGTTAAATACCATCCTTGTTTCTCTTCTGGAGAGAAATTTCGACAATGATCTGATGTACAGCTTCAGGACCAATGACGTTACCATAGAGAGCGAAGATCCTGTCAGATGGGCGCTTGACGGTGAGGACGGCGGTTCCTGCAAGAAGGTGAGGATCCAAACCCTTCCGAAGGCAATAGACATCAGAGTTATTTATCAATAAGTGAATACAGAAAAGAATATATAAAACGGAGGAATCAAAAATGTTAGTTTCAGCAACAGACATGTTGAAGAGGGCTAAGGCAGGTCACTATGCAGTAGGCCAGTTCAACATCAACAACCTTGAGTGGACCAAGTCCATTCTCCTTACCGCAAAGGAACTCAGAAGCCCTGTTATCCTCGGTGTATCCGAAGGCGCAGGAAAGTACATGGGCGGTTATGATGTAGTAGTAGGAATGGTAAACGGACTTTTAAAGGATCTTGATATAGATGTTCCCGTTGCACTTCACCTTGATCACGGTACTTATGAGCACTGCTACAAGTGCATCGAGGCAGGATTCTCATCCATTATGTTCGACGGATCTCATTATTCCATCGACGAGAACGTTCAGAAGACTACCGAGCTTGTTAAGGCAGCTCACAGAAAGGGTCTTTCCATCGAGGCTGAGGTAGGTTCCATTGGCGGTGAAGAAGACGGTGTTGTTGGAATGGGCGAGTGCGCAGATCCCAACGAGTGCAAGCAGATCGCAGATCTTGGAGTAGATTTCCTGGCAGCAGGTATCGGAAACATCCACGGAAAGTATCCCGCAAACTGGCAGGGACTTTCATTCGATACTCTTGATGCTATCCAGAAGCTTAC
>CACXGM010000024.1 GCA_902767075.1 uncultured Lachnospiraceae bacterium | reverse complement strand
TCCCCTCACCTGGAGCGTGAGCGCGGTGGTCTTCCTGATCTATTACTTCAAAGCCGACTGGATCCACAACTTCGCAAAGAGCAAGGATGCAGTGTAAAGCATCAGGCGATAAGAGTAGTTATTACGTGCCAACCGGATCAGAAACACCGACAAGTTATTCTGTCACGTTTTATTGTGAGAAGGAAGCTTCCCAGTTCCTGAGTGTTCAGGATATTGGTATTACACTCTCCGAGACGTTCAATCACTTCTGTATGCGGGTGACCATAGCGGTTTTTCCGTCCGGCAGATATGATTGCTATCTGAGGTTCAGTCAGTTGCAGGAAACTTGCCGGGGTTGAATACTTTGAACCGTGATGGGCTACCTTTAGAATGGTGATTCTTTCGGAGGGAATATGTGCCTTGCTGGCAGGGCTATCTGTGCACATAACGCCTTCGGATAGCATATCACGACTGTGCAAACTTCTTAGACAACGATTGCTGTTTGGGGATGTAACGCCTTCTGCCAGCATACTTTTTAATGCTTCCGTAAAGGCTGTTTCGCCCGCGCCTTGAATATCGCCGGTGAGCAGCAGATCAGGCCCGTCGATCCCCGCAAATTCGACCAAAAAGCATTCTGACATTTCATTTGGATCCGCAGCATGAAAATCCTTTGAAGGGTGCAGACAGTAAAAGGAGTTTGCACCGCTTTTCCAGGTATCTCCCTTACAGACATACGAAACATTAATCTTGTTTTTGAATTGATCAGATTCAGCCAGTTCCCGGATAACATAGAAGTTATGTAAACCTAAATCCCCTGAATTCATTTCATCCTCCACGCATCCCGGCAGGATGACTGCGTCTATCTTGAATCCCCATACATCCCTATTTTCCATTATTTCAATTAAGCCACTGCAATGGTCCGTATCCGGGTGGGAGACAAAGGCGGCATCAATATGGGAGAGACCGAATCGTTTCAGAGAGTCTTTTATCACATACCTTCCCACTTTATTATTTGAGGAAGAGCCTCCATCAAACAGGTAGACATCTCTTGCATCCGTATAATAGATCAGTCCGTCTCCCTGCCCCACGTCCATAACAATAAGCGTATTCTTGGGAAGCTTGGGAAATGCAAATATAAGTGGACATAGTAGAAGCAGGGTGATCAAAAAACTTGCATAATTAACACCATTCCTTTTCATTTGAAGCCTTTTCATTATAATTGGACTCAGCACCACTGCCATCCAGACAGAATAGTAGATTATGATAAACAAAATCTGCGGACGCCCCGGGTTCCAGCTGTGAAAAGGCAGCTTATCAAATAGGCTGCAGATCCGCTCAAAGAATCTGAGTATCAGATATGCCGGTGTCCCTAACAGTCCGGTTCCCGGAATAAGCATTGCGAGAAAGGCACTTACCACCAGCAGAGTCATAAGGGGCAAAACTATCAGATTTAAAAGAATGCTCCACACCGGATATTCATAGAAAAACCAGAGCGTTACGGGAAGTATGGTCAGGGTTACGGATAAACTCATTGTCAGGGAATTCTGCAGCCACTGAAGAGCGGAATAAAACTTGGTATTTTTGTGCGTTCGCCGCCAAAGAGCGATTTTGTCCGACTTGTTCAGAAGGGCATCAAACTTCTTTGTGAATAGGGGAGAAAGAAAATAGATACCTGCAGCGGAGCCAAAGGATAAAAGAAAGCTACACTCAGCCATTAAAGAAGGATCCGGAGCAAGCACCAGTACCGCCACAAGAGCAAAAGAAGTTGGTTTACCCACGGTTCGGCCGACGCTGTCCGCCATAAGTTTTAAAATAAACATATATATGGAACGCCTGGCGGATACGCTCATTCCGGTCAGAATCCCATACATGATCAGGAATATGCCGGAGGCAAGCGCGCAGACCCAAATGGGCATGCCGGTTCTGCGAAGAAGGCTGTACAGGCCAAGACCAAGTATTGAAATATGAAGCCCCGAAATAGAAAGAATATGTGCGATGCCGTTTCTGGTGTATAGATCCTTGATCTCGCCGGAAATGGCTTTTTTGTCACCCAGCAGCAGGTCGCATAATACACCGCCTTCAGGCTCGGGAAATATTTCAAACAGGCGGAGTTCCCACATTTCTCGCACTTTTTTCAAAGCCGCACCGATGCCTTG
Organism: uncultured Lachnospiraceae bacterium; assembly: GCA_902767075.1. Taxonomy (GTDB): domain Bacteria; phylum Bacillota; class Clostridia; order Lachnospirales; family Lachnospiraceae; genus AC2028. The sequence continues at coordinate 510 of CACXGM010000024.1, read as the reverse complement.
ATCTGGTGCGGGGGCGGAGCTGCTGCTTTGAGTGCCGCCGATGCTGTGAGCAGGTATGACGGGAGAGCCAATGTTCAGAGTGCCGCCGATGGCATGCTTTGTATCGTCTGCGCTTAAAAAAACTCCCGCCATATTCATTATCCCAAAGACTATCAAGATAATGATGCAAACTATGAAAAGAGGTCTTTTTATCCCCAATCCCCATATAAGAATATTTCCCCCGACAGGAGGTTTTTTCATCCCCCGATTCAACAAAAATATATCCCCCCCAAAAAATATGTAAAAACGTGGGATAAAGATACTTAAATTACAGGTGTTAGGTCAAGTAGAAAACAAGCCCCGGATTTTGTATATTTTTCCCAAAACATATTGCTTAAAACCGCGAAAATTGGTAAAATTATAAAGGCTGTGGACTTATGCACAGCAAACAATTTTTTATAAACGGAGGGTTTATCATGAGTGTAAAAAAACCGGCTATTTTAAATGAGTTTAAGGAGTTTATCACACGAG
>CACXGM010000023.1 GCA_902767075.1 uncultured Lachnospiraceae bacterium | reverse complement strand
GTAATGGTAAAAAGCGAAGTAAATAATACGGCAGTCAGTATTATGGCAAATATGGTTATCAGGTTTCTTCTCTTATTTGCAAAGAGAAGTCTGGTTGCCATTTTTGTAATGCATTTTCTATTATTAACCTTCATTGCTTTACCTCCTGTCAGACTCTGATACGATATGTCCGTCTTCAATCCTGATCACGCGATCTGCAAGCTGGGCGATCTCATCATTATGTGTGATCATTACGATGGTCTGTCCGTACTTTTCTGCGGAAACCTTCAAAAGACTCAAAACATCCTGCCCCGTCTTTGAATCAAGATTACCCGTCGGTTCGTCGGCTAAAATGATGGCCGGTCTGAAAGCCAGTGCTCTTGCTATCGCAACTCGCTGCTGCTGACCTCCGGACAGCTGACTGGGAAGCACCTCCTTTTTTGAGGTAAGCATCAGTGTATCGATTATTTCATTTACAAATTCCTTATCAACCTTTTCTCCGTCAAGTTCAAGGGGAAGAACTATGTTTTCATATACATTTAAAACCGGTACCAGATTAAATGCCTGGAAAACAAATCCGATCTTTCTTCTTCTGAATATGGTCAGCTCATCATCCTTTAACTTTGAGATCCGGTGACCGTCAACTATTACTTCTCCCGATGTGGGTCTGTCCAAGCCGCCCAACATGTGAAGGAGGGTTGATTTACCGCTGCCGGAGGTTCCGACTATAGCCAGGAACTCGCCCTTGTTCACTTCAAGATTTACACCGTCAAGGGCGTGAACGGCGTTTTCATCCTGCCCGTATATCTTTACCAGATTCTTTGCTTCTAAAATGCTCATACTTAATCCTCTCTTATTTTTTTATTCCTTTTATACATCTCTACGCGTGTTCATGATTTTTAACAATCAAAAAATCAGTGCATAGAAGTTTTTCCTTTCTACACACTGATTATTACATTTAAATCTTTCCAGATTCTTTCAATTTTGAAAAAGATTCTTACAGTTTTGAAAGAATTGGATCCTTACCTTTTTAAATAAATGAGAAACTCTGATCCCTCTCCCGATTTGGATTTCACCTTAATGTAGCCGCCCTCTTGGGATATGATCTCCCTGGCAAGGTACAGTCCGATGCCGACTCCCTCTTTTTCCCGGGAGGATGAAAGTCTTCCGAATCTTGAAAAGATCTTTGGAATATCTTCCTCCGCGATACCGATGCCGGTGTCCTTAACAGATATACAGGCAAACATCTCCGTAGCCTTTATAGAGATCGATATGCCTCCCTTTTCGGTATACTTGATGGCATTATCAACAATATTACTTAAAGCTTCAAGCGTCCATTTATAGTCGAAAGTCGCCCTCATGCTCTCATCGGAAACACAAAGGTTCAATCCTTTTGACTCTGCCTTTTTACGAAATGCAGAGTCAATTTCCCTTAGAAGCCTTCCGACTTCATCATCTTTAGCTTCAACTGTCAAGATACCGTTTTCAAGGCGCGACAGCTTCACAAGCGCATCCACCAGAAATCTGAGCTTTTCTGCTTCATTTTCTATAGCATCAAGACTCTCTCTCTGATCATCGGACAGATCTGTTTCCCTGAGCAGTTCGCTGTGAAGAAGAAGGTTTGTTATGGGGGTTTTTGTCTGATGGGAAATATCTGCGATAAGGGTCTTTATCTTATCCCGGTCCTTGCGGACATTTTCTGCAGAAAGAGCCGATGATGCCAGATAATCTGCAAGTTTTGATTCTATCTTTGATTCCCTGTCCTCGGAAAAATGCTCTTCATGAAACTCGCCGTTAATAGCTTCATCCAGCATTTCTTCCACATGATCAAGGGTCTTTTTGTTTCTATAACTATTATAGATCGTAAAAGCTACTGCGCAGGCTGCGGTGAGACAGGCAAGGGCGATCAACCACTCATTCATTATTCTTTACCCACATATATCCAAGGCCGTAAACAGTCCTGATATAATCCTTAGCCTGAAGTTTATCCCGGAGTCTTTTTATCGCTACGGACAATGCATTTTCATCAACATATTCCGCGCCGTCCGTCCAGAGCCTGTCGATCAGATCGTCCCTTGATAGTGTAATGCCCTGATTATAAACAAGAAGTTTTAAAAGGCGCTGCTCCGTCTTGCTTAAGGATACTTCCTCTCCGCTGACCGTGAAGATCATACGCTCAAAGTCAAAAGAGTAATTATCGATGGATACAGTTTCCTTGCCCGTAACGTTTTCACTTTTTCTCAGCTGAGTATTCACTCTCGCTCTTAATACACTTAAAGAAAAAGGCTTTGTAACATAATCATCCGCCCCAATTTCAAGTCCCTTTACAACATCGGCATCCGTATCGTTTGCGGATAGCAGGATTATCGGGTATGACAGATTCTTGTCCCTGATCTCTTTGACAAGATCAAGCCCGTTTCCATCCGGGAGATTTATATCTAAAAGGATAAGTGACGGATTGGTTAAAAAAATCTGTTCTCTTGCACCTTTGAGATCCCCGCAGGAAACAATGCTTCTCGATTCATCTTTTAATGCCTTGCACAAGCCGGCACATAAATCTTTATCATCCTCAACAATAACTATCTGAAAACTCTTTTGCATATCACTATTCCAATCACATCAAAATGACCCACTGACTCCGTCCCCGGGGGTCATTTAGTTTACACTCACAGCCCAGGCGAAGTAAAAGCTGATGAGTATGAAGGACCCGGAAACAGCGGCCAAAATGGCGCAAATAACAGTGAGCGCGATTCTTAATCCCTTCTTTTCCTTTAGACGAAGATTCGCAAAAACTATTCCAAACACGCTGATAAGTAAAATGATCCCGGCTGCAATTAACATTGGTAAACCCTCCCGTTCTTCGAAATAATCGACCTTTGGTATCATTGTCATCTATAAAGACGTAATCTAAGTCGATTATAAGATCATGAACATTCCCCTTCAACATCCTAAAAGTATAAAGCATTTACAGCATGCCATCACTTTATACTATTGAGTCTTTGTATAGCTTCAAGCATTTCAAAGCCGAAATCCGTTATGTACTGGGCACCGGGAACACTCTTGCTTTCAAGGTAATGCTCCAGTCCCTCCGCGTCTCTGTTCAGGGTATAGGCTGTGATCCTGAATACCATCTCCAGCTGTTCCAAAGCATTGATCACATCCTTAAGACTCGCGTAGTTACCATAGGAATCCGGTGACATCTCATATCCGTATTCTTTGTCCCACAGGAGCTCATCCAACTCGTCCTCTCCCATATCACCGGAGATTTTTTCCTTAACCTCTTCATTCTTTAAAATATAATTTCTGGCAAATGCCGGGAATGTTTCCTTTGTTACATCGGTGATCTCATATACAAAACCGGGAGTTAATTCCGTGCTGTTAACGCTATCCTCATCCCCGTTAATATTATCATCATCCACGTTAGCATTATCATCATCTCCGTTAGCGTCATCGCCATCGCCGTTAACGTTTTCGTCTTCCCCGTTAGCGTCATCGCCATCTCCGCTGAGGCTGCCTTCATCTCCGCTATCGTTACCGTCATCTCCGTTGTCTCTGTCATCGATCATACTTTCATCCAGATAATAGGATCTGAACTCCTCACCGGCTCTTACATCTGCTTCGGTTACTTCTCCGGTTTCAGGATTTTTATAAATGACATGGACCACACCATCGGTTACTATCAGTCTCTCGGTACCATCCTCCGCTATCTCCACATACCCGGAGGTTCCGCGGATCCCCACTATCATGGTTGATGTTGTGATATCAAAGGTTTCATCATCCGCAAGAGGCTGCTTTACTTCAAAGAAAATGCTTCCCTTTGTAAGATTCATCTCAAGTTTTTTTCCGGACTGCACAAATTCAGCCACACTGCTTTGATCCATGGATACGATCTTAACATCATCAAGGCCTATGGTCGCGCTGGAAAAAATCGACGTTTTAATCTCGCTTCCGCTATTGATCCTTGCGTCCTCTTTTACTTTTTTATTCCTTCCGTTTTCCTGAAGAACGACCCTTCCCTCATATCCAAGAAGTCGCATTGTTGTGGCCTTTAGCTTACTGCATCCGGTCAATGAAATGCACAGCATGGATAGAACTAAAATGACGGATAATACTCTTTTTCCCATATTCTACTGCTCCTAAATTCTCTCTCAAAACCATAATAAGTGCTTACATTAAAACCCTTGCATCTTATCAAGCACTTCAAATAAAGCATGCTTTCTCTCTGATATCATACCAAAATTATCACCAAATTCCATTACATCAGATGAATTTTCATTTCTTTTCCACTCAGGAAGGCCCGCACCGTTTGGATCCCCGGTCTTTATGAAATTAACAAAATAGTTTTGCATAGCCTCACTGAGCTGCCTGTCGTATTCATCATAAAGTTTGGAATCCGCAGGAATATTCCCGTAGAGGTATACCTCTTCCCCGCTGTGCCAGGGTCCCAGTCTTCCGTTATCCTTTGTAAAATAATACTGATATGTGGGAATACCGTTCTGTACAGCCAGTCTGTTCAGACAATAATGGGGATAGTCAAAGAATACCGCCGAATAAATCTCTTCCCACGAAGCCCTGACCTCCTCATCAGTGGTGATAGGGTATATCTCTAAAACTTCATCAGCCAGGTCTTCAAAATAATCTCTGACTTTTCCTTCATAATTCGATAAATCCGCCTGGCTGAAGAGGATAAAGGCTTCCCCCTCATGAAGATTATACCCGTGGATTATTTCTTTTTCATTATGCTCACCATCAATATATGCATCATGGGGAGTCTTTGAAAGAACATATCCATCCACCGTCATGTGGTGCTGGGTGTCTGCCTCGGATACTATCTTAGAAGCATCCAGATTACGAAGTTCTTCCACTGTAGAGCAATTGTATTTCTTTTTCAGCTCATCTCCGCTTTCAAGCGCTTCATCCAGAAGCCTGAAAGAGTGGGTGGGTTCCACAGGAGCTACGGTAGAGCTTTCCATTAATACCCTATTGAAAAGTCCTTCTGCCAAAGGCGAAGTGCACAAAGCACTCACGCAGGCCGATCCGGCGGATTCGCCCGACAGAGTAACGTTATCCGGATTTCCGCCGAATGAAGCTATATTTTCCTTTACCCACTCAAGCGCCTTGATCTGATCCAATAAACCATAGTTTCCCGTGGTCCCGTTTTCGGATTCAGCGATCAACTCCTCATCTGCAAAGAAACCGAACACTCCAAGCCTGTATCCCATATTGACGACTACTATACCCTTCTTTGCCAGCCCCTGTCCACTGTAATCTTCATACCAGGGCTGTCCTGTCTGCAGAGATCCCCCGTGTATATATACCAAAACCGGAAGCTCCGATACATCTCCCGCAGGCTTCCAGATATTTAAGTATAGAGAATCCTCACTCACAGGCTCCGTATAATTATCCTCAAGAGATATTTTGTAATCATGATATCCTATGATCTGTGCCAGGGAATTGTAGATCGGCGGATTAACCGGCTGCATGCTCATGGGAGCAAAGGTATCTGCCTCCAGGATTCCATCCCAGTTATCGGGATCAACCGGCTCCTTCCACCTGAGGTCTCCAACGGGCGGCTTTGCGTACGGAATTCCCGCATAAATCTCTATAGCACCGTCTTCTGACACCACTCCCCTTACTTTACCGTTTGCGGTCTCAACCACGCCTGTCCTGACAGGATCAGCATAGTCTACAGCAGGGACCGCCTTAACAGGTGGCTTTGTGATAAACAGCACACATGCGAATAATGCAAAATATCCGATCCACCCCAGGAACTTTATAAAGCCTTTTTTCTCACTTAACACCTTAAAGAAAAGGGTGATGTAACCAAAGGTTATAACCGTCATGATGATAAACCCTGGAAGGGTATTCCTGCTCAGTTCCAGCACTGCCATCATTAGCGCAAACACTACCGGTACAAATATAATAAAAATGATTTTTCCGATTCTGCGTCTTTTCATAATGCCTCACGATCATTCTTTCTAAGATTATTTCTATTGTTTTAGATATTCTTATATTTTACGGGATACATACCCCCTCGTCAAATAAAGAAAGAATAAAAAAATAGTCGTAAACCCTTGGATTTACGACTCTTTCTTAAAAGTGAGACACGCGGGAATCGAACCCGCGACAACTTGATTAAAAGTCAAGTGCTCTACCGACTGAGCTAGTGTCCCAAAAAATAAG
>CACXGM010000022.1 GCA_902767075.1 uncultured Lachnospiraceae bacterium | reverse complement strand
GTCGGGATAGGTAACACACTCTTCATCACCGTGAGGAGCGGGAGCGGCTTCAACCTTGCGGTATCTTCTGAGGACCGCCTTTACACGGGCCACCATTTCCTTTGATTCAAAGGGCTTTTCGATGTAATCGTCCGCACCAAGTTCCAGGCCCAGCACCTTATCAAAGACTTCTCCCTTTGCGGAGAGCATGATGATGGGAGTGGTGTATTTGGCACGTACTTCGCGGCATACCTGATATCCGTCTATTCCGGGAAGCATGATATCCAAAAGGATCAGATCCGGCTCAAAAACAGGGATCTTTGAAAGTGCGGACTCACCGTCATTTACTATCTCAGTATCAAAGCATTCCTTCATAAGATAGAGGGAAATGAGCTCTGCGATATTGTTGTCATCATCAACTATGAGGATTTTCTGTTTGATGGCCATCAGTTTGAACACCTTTCATCAAGATTTATTTAAAAGTCACTATTGTGACACCTGCATCACCTTCGCCGTACTCTCCGAGCCTGTAATCCGCCACGATCTTTTGACGTCTCAAATAATTGTGGACTGCGGTTCTCAGAGCTCCGGTTCCTTTACCGTGTACCACGCGGACAGAAGGAATATGAGAGATATAAGCATCATCCAGATATTTCTCCAGTTCAGCGATAGCTTCGTCGGAGGTTTTGCCCAGAAGATTTATCTCCGAGGAAATGCTCATGGTCTTGCTCATTCTCATTTTGCCGGTGCTTGTGGAGGTTCCCTTCAGGGTGGGAGTGGTGATCTCCGCTTCCTGTGAGTATGCAAGGTCATTAACATTTGTCTGTGTACGGATGATGCCGCACATAACATACAGATTTCCCTTTGCATCGGGAAGGGTGGAGACAGTACCTTTTAGATTCATTGAGATAATCTTTACGCTGTCACCTTTTTTAAGCTTGGCAGGATCTACGAGACCTTTTCTGTCCGCTTTTATCTGCTTTTCCGTGCGGGATGAGAGCTTTTGATTTTTGTCGCTCACCTGCTCACGGACCTTTGAACGGCCGGCTTCCAGAGATTTCATATCACCGGATTGGGCGGCTTTGTTTATATCACGTATTGTTTCGTCAGCGTAATCTTTTGCTTCCTGCAGGATATCCCGGGCTTTTTCGTTTGCCTCGCGGATGATACGGTCCTTTATCTGATCCAGCTTTTCATTCTTTGCATGGAGCTGTTCCTGAAGAGTGCGGATCTTCTCTTTGTATTCCGCGATCTCTTTTTTCTCATTTTCGATGGTGATGCGGTTCTGCTCCAGGTCTGATATCACGTCCTCAAAGCTTTCGTTTTCGCTGCTGATCTGTTCCCTGGCTCTGTCGATGATATATTCGGGAAGTCCCAGCTTTTGGGAGATCGCAAAGGCGTTACTCTTTCCGGGGATGCCTATGAGCAGGCGGTATGTGGGGCGCAGGGATTCCACGCTGAATTCACAGCTGGCATTTTCCACGCCTTCCGTGGAGAGAGCAAAAAGCTTGAGCTCGCTGTAGTGGGTCGTAGCCATGGTGCGGATGCCCTGTTCGTGGAGGTGACTTAGGATCGCGATGGCCAGAGCAGCGCCCTCTGTGGGATCCGTTCCCGCACCCAGCTCGTCAAAAAGGCACAGGCTGTGTCTGTCGGCATGCTTTAATATCTCCACGATATTTACCATATGTGACGAGAAGGTGGAGAGTGATTGCTCTATACTCTGCTCATCGCCGATATCCGCAAACACATCATTGAAAATGCAAAGCTCGGATCTGTCGGAGCAGGGGATGTGAAGACCGGCCTGACCCATGAGGGAGAGGAGGCCCACTGTTTTAAGGGATACGGTCTTTCCTCCGGTGTTGGGACCGGTGACTATCAAAAGGTCAAAGTTCCTTCCCAGATTGATATCAATGGGAACGACGTTCTTTTTATCGAGCAGAGGATGACGGGCTTTTCTTAAATTGAGATAGTGCTTTCTGTTGTACTGGGGCTGGGAGGCATTCATATCGAGGGCCAGCTTACCCTTCGCAAAAACAAAATCAAGCTGTGTGAGGATCCTCTGATTTTCTGCAAATTCCTCGGTATGCAGAGCACATTGCATGCTCAGATCCGCCAGTATCTTTTCGATCTCTTTCTGTTCATCCAGCATGAGCTCCCGGATCTTGTTGTTCAGCTCTACTACGGAGGAGGGCTCGATAAAGAACGTGGAACCCGTGGAGGACTGGTCGTGGATCATGCCGGGAACCATGGATTTATATTCAGCCTTCACGGGAATACAGTATCTGTTGTCCCTCATGGTGATGACGGAATCCTGAAGATATGTCTTGAGGGAGCCGTTTACCATGTTACGAAGCTGGCTGTGAATCTTGTCACCGGTCTGTGCGATCTGGCGTCTGATGGATTTAAGGCCGCTGCTTGCGTCATCTGCGATCTCGTCCTCAGCGGGGATACAGCGGTTTATCTCGTTTGCAAGCTGTGTGAGAGGATGAAGATTTTCAAAGTATTCATCCAGAGAATCTGTGGGTGAATCTTCGTTTTCTCTTTCGCCGTAGCTTTTTATTCTGGCTGCGTTATTCAGCTGGGAAGCCAGTTTTAACAGTTCCGGAGCGGAAAGAGAGCTGCCCACATCCAGTGATTTGGTGGCAAAGCGAAGGTCATGGTTTCCGCCAAAGGATGTGCTTCCTTTTCTGAAGAGTCTGGAAACGGCGTCTGCGGTCTCCTGCTGACTCTTTTGGATCTCCTGCATCTGTATGGATGGAACAAGCTTTTTGCATTCTTCTTTTCCGGGTTCGGAATCTGCATGCTCCACTAATAGTTTTATTATTTTGTCGTATTCAAGTGTCTTAAGTGATTTGGCATTCATGCCTAAAGTATACCACAAAGAAACTCTCATTTCTTTACTTTTTTAGGTTAAAAAGATATTATATATGGTATGAGTAACGATTTTATCAAAGAAGATATAAAGAAAAAACCAATAAATAAAAGTAAGATTGTTAAGAAGATGCTTACAACCGTAGCGCTTGCCGTAATCTTTGGAGTAGTGGCAAGCCTTATTATCCTGGTGCTGGAGCCTTTTTTGCAAAAGATCACCACCAGAAATGAGGATCCCGTACCCAGCACCATCACTCTGCCGGAGGAGGAGATGTCCCCGGAAGAGATGCTGTCGGAGTATATGATGCAGGAGTCTGCATTGGCTGAACTCACGGCAGCTGAGGATGAGGTTGACGAAACTGCGGATCCGGTTGATCTGCCCCTCAGCGACGATCAGATCTCTGCGATCCTGGGCAGGTTCAAGGTGGATGCCACAAAGTATCGCCAGATGATGATCTCCATGTCTAATTATGCAAGAGAGATCGGTAATTACGTGGTGACCATCACGGCGGTTAAGTCCAGCGTGGATTGGCTGAACTCGGTAAACGACAGCAGTAATGTCACTTCCGGTATCGTCATCGCGGAAAACAACGTGGAGCTTTTGATCCTGGCAGACAGCACTCCGCTTAAAAATTCCGACAGCCTGACCATGGCCACAAGAAACGGATTCAGCGCCCCCGCTTATATCAAGGAGGTGGACAATATCACCGGTCTTGCCATCATCGGCGTGGCCCTGACGGACGTTCCCGGGGAAACGGATATTGAATCTCTGATCGCCCCTTTGGGAAGCAGCAGTGGTATTTATGTAGGAGTCAGTGTGGTGGCCGTCGGCAGTCCCAAAGGAGTGTCGGGATCCATTGGTTACGGTATAGTTGATGCGCCCAGAACCATGGTCTCCAACGCGGATACTTTTATGTACTGCTATCAGACGGACATTCCCTCCAGCAAGAATTCCAGCGGTGTTCTCTTTAACATGCAGGGTCAGGTAGTGGGGATCATTACCAACAAAGAGACCGGTACCACGGGAAGCAATGTGGTGATGGTATACGGCATCACGGAACTCAAAGGCCTTATAGAGAAGATGTCAAACGGACAGGAAATCAGTTATCTGGGAATCAGCGGAACCAATGTGACATCCCAGGCCAATTCTGAGCTGGGTGTTCCCATGGGCGCCTTTATCACGGCTACAGATATGGACTCACCTGCAATGCTGGCCGGGGTTCAGGTCGGAGATGTGATCGTGGCCATGAACGATCAGAAGATCAGCACCTTTATAGAGTATGTAAATGTCCTTCAGAACACTAAGCCGGGTGACACGGTCACACTTACCGTTCAGAGGAAATCCCAGGAAGAATATGTTCCCATCGATCTGGAAATGACAGTGGTATCCAGAAGTCACGAGTAAAAGAATTGAAAGAGGAAAAAATGAAGTATATCAAAGATCTGCACGAGGGAGAAAAGGTATCCGGAATCTATATGGTAAAGAGCAGAGTATCTGCCATGACCAAGAACGGAAAAAATTACGATAATGTAGTGCTCCAGGACAAAACAGGAACCATAGACTGTAAAATATGGGAGCCGAACGATCCGGGGATAGACGAGTTCGACAAGCTGGATTACGCGGATATCCACGGAGAGGTGGTGTCCTTTAACAATAATCTGCAGTTAAACATCCGCCGTGCCAGAAAGGCACATGAGGGCGAGTACGATCCTGCTGATTTCATGCCTGTCAGCAGCAAAAATATAGATGAGATGTACGCAGAGTTAAAGGGACTGATCGAGAGCATCGAGAACCCTTCCTACAAGGCGCTTTTAAGAGATCTGTTCGTGGAGGATGAGGATTTCGCAAAGAAGTTCAGATTTTCCTCCGCTGCAAAGAGTGTACATCACGGATTCGTGGGCGGTCTTTTGGAGCATACCCTGAGCGTAACAAAGCTTTGCGACTATTATTCCAAGGCTTATCCTATTCTAAAAAGAGACCTTCTTCTCACTGCCGCAATGTGCCACGATATCGGAAAGGTTTACGAGATATCGCCCTTCCCGGAGAATGATTATACCGATGAGGGAAATCTGCTGGGACATATCGTTATGGGCTCAAATATGGTGGGAAAGAGAGCCGCAAAGATAGACGGCTTTACCAAGAACGATCTGCTCCAGCTCCAGCACTGTATATTGGCGCACCATGGAAAACTTGAGTTTGGATCACCTAAGACACCTGCCCTGATAGAGGCAATGGCTCTCAGCTATGCCGACGATACGGATGCAAAGATGGAGACCTTTAAGGAGATCCTGGAGAACAACGCGATGAATCAGGGATGGCTGGGCTTCCAGAAGTTTCTTGACGGTAACGTGAGATCCACACAGTAAGAGGCAGGGGATCACGCGATTTAAAGGGATTTATTCCCGGGGAGGATGAGATAAATGAAAAAGATCCTGATCCTGGAAGATGAAGAGGGAATCAGAGAAGAACTGATCATACTCTTGTCCAATTCGGGATACGAAGCTCAGGGCATAACGGATTTCAGCGATCCGGTTGGGGATATCCTAAGGATTTCTCCCGATATGATACTGTTGGACATCAACCTGCCAGGGGTAAACGGGAAAGAAATACTCCGCGAGGTGAGAAAAAAGTCACAGATCCCCATTATCATGGTGACCAGCAGCGATGCGGAGAGGGATGAAGTGATAACCATCGGTTATGGGGCCGATGACTATATTACGAAGCCTTATAATCCTACGCTTTTGCTATTACGGATGGGGAACATCTTTAAGCGGATGGGAACTGCGGAGGAGACCGCAGATCTTGCAGGTGTCACCGTCAATTTCAGAAAAAGCATTATCGTAGGTGCTGACGGTACGGAGACTGTATTGTCTAAGAATGAGATGCTTATCCTGTCCTATCTGTATAATCATCGCGGAAAGATAGTCACAAGGGATGAACTGATGACGGACCTGTGGAACAACAGTGAGTATCTCAATGACAATGCGCTGACCGTTAATATCAGCAGGCTTCGGGGAAAGCTTTCCGATGCCGGTATGGAAGGCGTGATAGAGACCAGAAAGGGGCAGGGATACATACTTGAGATTTAAAGATTATTTGAAAGATAAAGGGGTAGAGATAATTCTATCCCTTGTTTTGACTTTGCTGATCACCTGGCTGATGATCATATTCAGATTAAATACCGCAGCGACTATCATCATCGTGGTGCTGATAGTATTGGCAGAGACAGCAAAGGTAACCTATGGTTATTTAAGAAAGAGACGGTTCTACGATTCACTCACTCTGAATGTGCGCCGGCTCGACAAAGCGTACCTGGTGCTGGAGACACTGGAAAAGCCTGAGTTTCTGGAGGGGCGCATCATCTGCGATATTCTCTATGAGATAGATAAATCCATGATGGAGAATGTGGCGGTCTATGTCAGAAACAGCAAGGAATATGCTGAGTATATCGAAACCTGGATCCATGAGGTAAAGCTTCCCGTATCCGCCATCAGCTTAAAACTCCACAATATGCTGGGAGACCGGGATCTGGATCCGATTACGAGGGATAATTACAAAAAGATACAGACTGAACTGAACCGTATCACCGATTATGTGGATCAGGTGCTGTACTATTCCAGATCAGAGAATGCGGAGAAGGATTATCATATACAAGAAGTAACCATTGGCAATGTGATACATGAAACGGTAATGGAGTTTCGTGAGACATTGCTGGACAATAACATTGACTTAAGGGTTGAAGTCGATAGCACACTTAAGGTAAATACGGATCCCAAATGGCTTAAATTTATCATCGGTCAGATCTTTGCAAACAGCATCAAATACCGGAGGGAGGATGTGGATTCCTATATCAAGGTGGAATCCGTTCCGGGTGATCCGGTAAAGCTGGTGATAGAAGACAACGGTATCGGAATCTGCAAGGAGGATTTAAAGAAGGTATTTGACAAATCCTTTACCGGAAAGAACGGAAAAGACAGAGCCGCTTCCACCGGAATGGGCCTTTATATAGTAAAGGAACTCTGCGGTAAACTTGGATCCGAAGTGAGCATTGATTCCGCCCAAGGCGAATGGACAAGAGTCACAATTGAAATAGGCCGGGACGGATTCTATGATGTTTAACTGCTATATTTCTTCTATGTTACAAATCTGTAATGTTGTGTTAGGTTGAAATAACGACCTGCTTTTATAAATGGTTTATAGTTTGTATTGTCAAAAAGATCCGCATGCAAACTTAAACCATTTTTTTAAAGGAGAAATCAACGCAAATGGAAAACACGGAAATACTTAAGATAGAAGATATAGAGAAGTATTACGGCAGCAAATCTTCTCTCACCAAGGCAATAAACGGAATATCCTTTTCGGTTGAAAAGGGTGAATATGTGGCCATTATGGGAGCCAGCGGAAGTGGAAAGACCACACTTTTAAACTGTATCTCCACCATAGACAAGGTATCCTCCGGACATATATATGTGGGAGGAAAGGACATCACCAAGTTAAAGGGTAATGCTTTGAACAAGTTCCGTCGCGAGGAACTGGGATTTGTTTTCCAGGATTTTAATCTGCTGGACACTATGACCGCATATGAGAATATCGCGCTGGCCCTGTCCATACAGGGTGTGAAGCCACATCTTATCGAGACAAAGATAAACGGCATCGCGAAGGATCTTGGAATTGATGAGGTATTGAACAAGTACCCATATCAGATGAGCGGAGGCCAGAAGCAGCGTGTAGCTGCGGCCAGAGCCATCATCACGGAGCCAAAGCTGGTGCTTGCCGACGAGCCTACCGGAGCGCTGGATTCAAAGTCTGCCAAGATGCTTCTTGAGGGCTTTAAGTATCTTAATGAAGAGATAAACGCTACTATACTGATGGTTACTCATGATGCTTTCACCGCTTCCTATGCAAAGAGAGTCATCTTTATAAAGGACGGAAAGATTTTTAATGAGATAACCAAAGGTGATAAGAGTAGAAAAGAGTTTTTCGATGATATCATAAGCATCGTATCTTTGCTTGGAGGTGATCAAAGTGACGCTCTCTAAGCTTGCTGTTAAAAATATCAGAAAAAGTATAAAGGATTATTCAATTTATTTCTTCACTCTGGTCATCGGTGTAATCATTTTTTACGTTTTCAATGCCATAGAAAGCCAGAGCATCGCCCTCAGCGTATCGAAGCGCGCATACGAAACCATCGAACTCATGAATCAATTCTTAAGCTCGGTCAGCGTGTTTGTAGCCATTGTTCTGGGCGGCCTCATCATCTATGCCAGTCGCTTTCTCATAAAGAGGAGAAACAAGGAATTCGGAGTGTATCTCACACTTGGAATGAGCAAGAGAAAGATGTCTGTAATGCTCTTTTTTGAGACTCTTTTGATCGGTGTGATCTCATTATTTGTGGGACTGATACTGGGAGTGGCTGTTTCACAGCTTATGAGCGTCATGGTGGCCGGTTCCTTCGAGGCGGACATGAGCAGGTTTAACTTCGTTTTTTCACCCAAGGCAGCTGTTAAAACGGGCATTTATTTTGGCATCATGTACGTGGTGGTAATGATCTTTAACACTGTTTCTGTGGGGAAGTGCAAGCTTATCGATCTGCTCCACGGTGACAAAAAGAGCGAAAGGATGAGCCTCAAAAACCCCATCGTGTGCGCTGTCATTTTTGTATTATCGGCAGCACTTCTGGGGTTTGCATACTATCGCATGATCAACATTCTGAAGATGAACGATGTGAAGCAGGTAGGCTTTGTACTTTTAATGGGCGCCGTTTCCACCTTCTTTATCTTCTGGTCGGTATCGGGAATGATGCTCACTCTTTTCAAGGGGATGAAGGGAGTTTATTTTAAAAAGCTCAACAGTTTTACATTAAGACAGTTCTCCTACAAAGCAAACACCATGGTGATCTCCATGACGGTCATCTGTCTTATGCTCCTTTTGACCATCGTGCTGCTGGGAACCGCATTCAGCATGTCCAGGTCTCTTAACGGAAATATCAAAAAGCTGTTAAAGTGCGATCTGTATCTTTACAAAGGAATGGATGTTTCGGAGGATGTATCTGCGGATGAAACAGAGTCCGGGATATTAAAGGATCTTTCCGACAACGGATTTGAGGCCGATAATTTCTCGGATATGGTAAAATACTATGTATACGGCGAAGATGGCCTGACAGAAGGCTCTTACTGCGGCGAGTATATAAAGGAGCTCACGGATAATTACCTTTTCGTCAGGGAAGAAAACCTGTTGATGATCATGAAGGAATCGGATTACAATAAGGTTGCGGAACTTATAGGTCAGGAAAAGATCGATATAGAGGGTGATGAATACGTTATCGTGGGTAATTTTGAACCTTCTTTGGAAGTGAGAAACAGGCTGTTAAAAGAGAATAAGAAAATAACAGTTAACGGACACGAGCTTAATCCTAAATTCGATCACTGTATTAACGGAATGGTGAGCATGATCGGGACCCCCTCTGAAGAAGGAGTGTACATCGTACCGGATGACGCTGTCAGTGAAGATATGCGCAGATACGAGCGTGTACTGGCAAATTATAAAGAGGGCAGTGATGCGCAAAAAGCCGCTATCGAGGAGAAACTCATAGGTATTCTCGATATGCTGTGGGATAGGGATGCATCGATATCCTACAAAACCAAAGAAGAGATGAAGGCGGCATCCACCGGATTGGCAGCTATGGTGACCTTTATCAGTATGTATGTGGGAATCATTTTCCTCATCGCCAGTGCAGCGGTTCTTTCCTTGAAGGAGCTGTCCGAGAGCGCGGACAATGTAAAGAGATATGATGTTCTGCGCAGGATCGGAACGGATGAGAGCATGATAAACGGAGCACTCTTTAAGCAGATCGGAATGTTTTTCCTGTTCCCTATGCTACTGGCTTGTGTACACTCTGTAGTGGGATTTAAAACCGCCAATGTGATACTGGAGAGCATGGGATCAAAGCAGACTATATTTTCGCTGCTCAGCACGGCAGCTGTGATACTGGCGGTGTACGGAGGATACTTTGTCCTGACATATTTCACCAGCAAAAGAATCATAAAAGGATAATACTATATGGCTTACAGCAAGAATGAGATGATCGAAGTCACCATCGAGGATATCGGGGTTGACGGCGAGGGAATCGGACATATCGAGGGCTACACCTTCTTTATCAAGGATGCGGTGATCGGCGATACTGTATCCGCAAAGATAATGAAGGCTACAAAGAGCTATGCCTATGCGAGATTGGAGAAGGTTATCATGCCTTCTCCCTTTCGTGTTTCTCCGAAATGCGATATAGCGCGCAGCTGCGGCGGATGTCAGATCCAGTCACTTTCCTACAAAAAGCAGCTGGAATATAAGCAAAACAAGGTGCGCAATAATCTTAAGAGGATCGGTGGCTTCGATGACAAGCTCCTGGACTGGATAATGGAGAAAATCGTGGGGATGGAGGAACCCTGGAACTATCGTAACAAGGCGGTATATCCCGTGGGTTACGACAAAGAGGGTAAGCTCATCGCCGGTTTTTATGCGGGCCGCACCCATTCTATCATTGCGGGGGATGAGTGCTGTATCGGAGCAAAAGGTGATAAGGAAGTGCTGGATATTATTCTGGCACATATGGAAAAGTACGGAATCAAGCCCTATAACGAAGAGACAAGGGAGGGGTTTGTAAGGCATATTCTGTTGAGGAAGGGATTTAATTCCGGTGAGAGAATGGTGTGCATCGTCATTAACCGTCGGATAGGAGCGGATGCATACAGGGTGAAGCCCGTTAACGGAAAGAGTAGCAGAGCTGTCGGTAGGGGCAGTGCCGGAATGGACGGAGATGATCGGGACAGCAAGCTTTGGATCACAGAAAAAGAGTTTATTGAAGGGCAGGGAGAACTTCTGCTGTCATTGTCTGGGATCGAGGGGATGAGCTCTGTTTCCGTGAATATCAATACCGAGAATACAAATGTGATCCTGGGAAAAGATACTTATTGCATTTGGGGGAAGCCTTATATTTCGGATACGATACAGGTCAGGGATATGACGAAGCCCGGATACCCTGTGACGGGAAGGAAGCTGGAGTTTCACATTTCTCCACAGTCTTTTTATCAGGTAAATCCTCTTCAGACGGAGAAGCTGTATAGCCTTGCGCTTGGGTACGCAGGACTTACCGGCAGGGAGGCTGTCTGGGATTTATACTGCGGAATTGGAACAATCTCACTTTTCCTGGCTGGCAACGCGGGAAAAATATACGGCGTCGAAGTGGTGCCTCAGGCTATTGAGGATGCCAGAGACAACGCCCGCCGAAACGGGATTGAAAATGCGAAGTTTTTCGTAGGAAAAGCGGAGGAAGTATTGCCCCAGTTTTATTCAATGGGAGATGGAATCCGAAACGATCGCGCAGGGGCGAGTGCAGGCGACATTAACAGAAATGCGGGAGACTCAGTGGGGGATATGCGCCACCCGGATGTCATCGTCGTGGATCCTCCGAGGAAAGGCTGTGATGAAGAGTGTCTGCGCACCATGGTCTCCATGGCACCTGAGCGGATCGTTTATGTCTCCTGCGACTCCGCCACTCTGGCGAGAGATTTAAGGTACCTTACTGCCAATGGTTATAAACTGTTAAAGGTCAGACCCGTAGATATGTTTCCAAATACGGTGCATGTGGAGACTGTAGTGTTGCTCACAAGAGTGAACTAATAGAAATCCTTGAATTTACGCACTTTTTCGAGCATTTCACGTTTGAT